>JAHEZG010000228.1:0-397 GCA_023251195.1 Chitinophagaceae bacterium
TTCCAATCATTATTCCATCAACACAAAAAATTTTCCACGCGGATATTATTTCATCCGCATCAATACTTCCGAAGGAATGATTAATCGTAAGATTGTTTTGAAGTAAGAATATTTTCTTCCAGAATAAATTTTGTTTTTTCTTCCAAATGAAAAAACCCAGACCGGCTAAGCTTAACAAATAAATTTAGCATCAGAGCATTTTCTATTTTTACAAAAATTTCCCCGAATGAAATTTTCTTTCTCACTGATTCTTCTATCCTTTTTCTGTTTGCATTTGAAGGCGCAAACAACTCAACCCAATCTGCAAAACGCGAAACCAGACTCAACAAAAAACACGCTTATTGTTGAAGCATCATGCGGCCAATGTCAGTTTGGAATGTCAGGCAAGGGATGCAGT
>JAHEZG010000228.1:407-6504 GCA_023251195.1 Chitinophagaceae bacterium
GTTGATGGTGCTGATATCGATTCTTTCGGTGACGCACACAGCGACGATGGTTTTTGCGAAGCCATCAGAACAGCGGAAGTTCAGGGAGAAATTATTAACAACAGATTTAAAGCCACCTATTTTAAATTGATTCCTGCAACTGAAAAAATTGTTCCTGTAGATAAATAATATTTTGAAGAATAATTCTTCGCATTCAGTTTTTATAAGCCCGTTCCCAGTAAACCAAATCTTTCAACCATGACACAAGCAGGGCATCAATTTCTTTTAACTGCTCAAAAAATTCCTGCTTGTTATTAATGTACTGAGCCACTTCGGCGATTGAATTATTTTTTGTTGCATCATTTATTTCTTTTTCGAGTGTAGTAAGTAAAGTTTTTACTTCAACACCCCATTTTGAATTTTTAGTTTTCTTTTTCATGGCTCACAATTTTTTTATCTGAATGAATAACGACAACGCACAGCAATGCGTATGCGCAAATTCCTCAGTAGGAAAATATTATTTGTGAAAGGGAAAAACAGACTGCGGGAAAAGAAATTATAAAAACCGTGAAATATAAAATCAGCACAAATCCGTTCTATCAGTAAAAATCCGTGAACTATTCAAGGAAGCAAAATCTTCTCTGCGTCTCCGCGGTAAAAAATCAATCAACCAACGAAATATCAAACTGCACCAGGTCAACAAATTCCTGTATGCGGTTTTCAATTTCATCGTGACTGAGATTCATTAATCGCTCGGTTCCAAATTTTTCTACAGTAAATGATGCGAGCGCCGAACCATAAATAATTGCGCGCTTCATGCTGTCGAATGATATGTCGCTGCTTTGTGCCAGATAGCCGATAAAGCCACCCGCAAATGCATCGCCAGCACCGGTCGGATCAAATACTTCTTCGAGCGGAAGCGCGGGAGCGAAGAACACATTGTTCTCATGAAACAACAACGCCCCGTGCTCTCCCTTTTTTATAATCAGGTAGCGCGGACCCATTGCCATAATTTTTTTCGCAGCTTTCACCAATGAATATTCACCCGATAATTCTCTTGCTTCTGCATCGTTCACCGTAAGCACATCCACCAGCTTAATCATTTCATCCAAATCAGCTTTGGCGGTTTCCATCCAGAAATTCATGGTATCCATCACCACTAATTTCGGACGCTTCTTTAATCGCTGTAACACCGTTCGCTGAATTGCAGGAACCAGATTGCCGAGCATAAGAAAATCGGTATTCTGATAGGAGTCAGGAACTATGGGATCAAAATTGGCGAGCACATTTAATTCTGTTGCGAGTGTGTCGCGTGTGTTCATATCGAGATGGTACTTGCCGCTCCAGAAAAAAGATTTTTCGTTTTCCTTTATCTGTAATCCATCAGTATTAATGCCGCGCTCGTTCATGGCAAATATTTGTTGCTTCGGAAAATCGCCGCCCACAACTGAGATGAGATTTATTTTTTTTCCGAAATATGATGCAGCGAGCGAAATGTAAGTAGCCGCGCCACCAATAATTTTATCTGTTTTTCCGAAAGGTGTTTCAATGGCATCGAAGGCAACAGTGCCCACTACTAAAAGGGTTGATTCTGACATGGAGGATTTTTATTTCGTGCGCAAAGATTAAATAAGATTACAAATTGCAAAATGAATAATGGCAGATAGAACGCAGATTGTTGTGATTTGCACAGATAAATAAAATCATAATTGATCTTAATCACTATTTTAATCTGCGTTCCATTTGTGATTTATAACTTGTTAAATATTTCGAACAACCGCTCCGGTGATTTTCCATCAATCAATAATTTTTGATTGAATAATTGTTGCGAAGTGGATTCGTCATTCATAAATAATTCGAAGCGGGCTTGCAGATTGCCTTCATCTTCTGTTAAAAAATTTCCGAAATTATTTACTACTCCTCTTGCTGCCAATCCATGTAACAGTTCTTGTTGCGTTTTCGAAATATGTCCCGAAATAATTTTCATTCCCACCGCGCATGCTTCGTACAACACATTGTTCGCTGCACAAACCATGTAGCGACAGGTTTTCATCAAGTCGCATAATTCATCGCCGGGTAAATTTTTACACAACATAATTTTCGCGGTCTTTCTGTTTGCATAAATAAAATCTTCGAGCAACGAAATATTCGGATTCATTTTACTCACCACAATTTCTATTTCATTTATCATTTCAGTTTTCACCAATGCCGATAAAACTTTTTGTGTGGTGTTGTGAAAATCATTTCCGCCAATGTGAATCATTGCGCGATTGGCAATACTCAATTCTGAATTTTCTGTTGCTGCTTTAATAAAAGGCTGACGAATCATTGCATATCGCGCACCGAGATAAAAGCGTGTGTGTTCTTCCGTAGAATAATCTTTCGGCAAAATTCCTTCTGCATGATTGATGATTGCATCCGCAACAAAATGATGGTTGTGCAAATCATCAATGCAAATAATTTTACAATGATTCCGGATTTTTTTTTGATAATCAGTTTGAAATTGAATGCCATCGAGCACCACAATATCACCGGCATTCAGGTGTGAAATCAATTCATCACCATCGTAATTTTCTGAAGAAGGAAGCGGAATAATGGAATGAAAAACTCCACCAACCAATTGAAGCGCCGATGGATTCGGAACACGAATGGCAAGCACGCATTCATACTGCTCGCGCAACATTTCAGCAAGAGCAGCACACCGGATTAAATGATTCATTCCGATTTTTTCACCGCCATCGGTGCGAAAAATAATTTTGCCGTGCAATGCCATAAGCGGCCATTATTACGAGTCGCAGCGAAAAACGGATGAAATATTTCGACCTATTTTTCTGTAACAGTAAAGTCTATAATCAATTCAGCAAAACTCCGGAACATGGCGCTCACGCCGCAATATTTTTCTTCTGAAAGAAGTATGGCTTTATGCAGTTTTTCTTTATCTAAATTTTTTCCGGTGAAATGAAAATCCAGAAAAACTTTTTGATACATTTTCGGATCAGTATCAGTCAACTCGCCTTTAACTTTTATGCTTAGCGCATAAACTTCAACGCGCATTTTCTTTAACACACTTATCACATTCATTCCATTGCAACCGGCAAGCGCCGCAAGCATTAATGGTTTTGGTCGCGGACCTTTATCGGTTCCCATACTTTCAAACCGATCATCAATTATTAATTCATGATTGTTCACACTTGCATTAAACTGTTTTTGTTCTATCCATTCGCAGGTCACTTCGTGGTCGTTCATGTCATTTTAATTTTTCAACTACAATTTTATTAAACGCAATAACAACAGAACAGGAGATTTGTCATATCCTCCAAAATTCGCGCTCTTATATTTATCCCGATTTTAAAAAATGAATTTCGAAAACACTTTATCCTTCGCACAACAGCTCGACGAACAAGATTCGCTGAAAAAATTTCGTGAGCGATTTCACATTCCGCAACACAACGGAAAAGATGCCATTTATCTCTGCGGAAATTCTTTAGGATTACTTCCGAAGAGCGCGCGGAGTTTTGTTGAACAGGAATTTCAGGATTGGGAAAAATTTGGTGTTGAAGGTCATTTCAATGCGAAGAACCCGTGGTTTCCGTATCATCATTTCGGTAGGAAAATGTTAGCTGAAATTGTTGGAGCAAAGGAAGAAGAAGTGGTGGCAATGAATTCGCTCACTGCAAATCTTCACTTGCTCATGGTTTCTTTTTTCCAACCGAAAGGCGCAAGAAAAAAAATCATGATGGAAGCAAATGCATTTCCATCCGACCAATACGCCATTGAAACACAAGTAAAATTTCATGGTGGAAATCCCGAAACCGACATCATTGAAATTTCTCCGCGCGAAGGAGAATACACATTGCGCACTGAAGATATTTTATCTCAGATAGAAAAAAATAAAAATGAACTCGCACTGATTTTATTCGGCGGTGTAAATTATCTGAGTGGACAATATTTCGACTTGAAAAAAATTACGGAAGCCGGTCATGCTGCCGGTGTAACAGTTGGTTTTGACCTCGCTCATGCTGCCGGAAATGTTCCGGTGCAGTTGCATGATTGGAATGTTGATTTCGCTTGCTGGTGTTCTTACAAATATTTAAACAGCGGTGCAGGAGGAGTGGGCGGAATTTTTGTTCACGAAAAACACAGCGCGAATAATGACTTGCCTCGTTTCGCCGGTTGGTGGGGAAATGATGAAAAGACAAGATTCCAAATGAAGAAGGGATTTTTTCCGCAGGCAGGTGCGGGTGCATGGCAGGTGAGTAATGCTCCCGTGTTTGCAATGGCAATTCATCGCGCATCACTGGAAATTTTTTCTGAAGCAGGCATCAACAACCTAAGAGCTAAAAGCCACCAGCTAACTGCTTACCTCGAATTTATTCTCAACGATTTCAATCAGAAAAATCCGGAACATGAATTAAAAATCATTACACCGAAAAACAGTTCTGAACGCGGTTGCCAGCTTTCACTCATTGCAAAAAAAGACGGCAAGAAAATTTTTGAGCAACTCACTTCGCATGGTGTGATAGCCGATTGGCGCGAACCAAATGTGATTCGCATGTCGCCGGTGCCGTTGTACAATTCGTTTGAAGATGTGTTTATGGTTGGAGAAGTTTTGCGGCAGATAGAACGCTGATTGCGCAGATTGTTATGATAAACACTGATTTGTAAATGGATAATTACAAGCACTCAGAAATCACTTCTAAAATTATTAAGGCATTCTATAATGACTATAATAAATTAGGATATGGATTCTTAGAAAAAGTTTATGAGAATGTATTGGTGATTGAGTTAAAGAAGATGGATTTGAATTGTGTGAGACAACAACCCATTGAAGTTTTTTACAATAACGAATCTGTCGGAAATTATTTTGCAGACATAATTGTAAATGATTCTGTGATTATAGAATTAAAAGCAGCAGAAGATATTATGGAAGAACACGAAGCGCAATTGATAAATTATCTGAAAGCAACTAGAATTGAAGTCGGACTTCTTTTGAATTTTGGTAAGTCGGCAGAAGTGAGGCGAAAAGTTTTTTCATCTGAATTTAAGAAACATCAATAATCATAAAAGAAATTTGTTTGAGTTTAAAAAATCTTAATCAATCATAAAAATCTGCGCAATCAGCGTTCCAACATATCATGAGCAAGCAAGCAACAATTCTCGGAGCAGGATTAGTGGGCACTCTACTTTCTGTTTACCTCGCCAAGCGCGGATACAAGGTTGACATTTACGAGCGCCGACCGGATATGCGCAAAGAAAAAATCTCAGCAGGTCGCTCCATCAATCTTGCTCTAAGCGATAGAGGATGGCGCGGATTAGCGGGCGCAGGATTGGAAGAAGAAATTGGCAAAGTTGCCATTCCTATGAATGCACGAATGGTACAGAACACCGATGGAACGCTTTCATCACAACCTTATGCAATGAAGGGCGAAGCAATTTATTCTGTGTCGCGCGGCGGTCTGAATAAAACACTGATGGACTTAGCGGAGCAACAGGACGGAGTGAATATTTATTTCAATCATCGTTGTGAAGAAGTAAATCTTGATAGCGGCGAACTGATTTTCGAAGACCAAACCATCAAGCAACTCATCACTAAAGAATCAGAATTAATTTTTGGTGCGGATGGCGCCTTCTCTGCTTTGCGTCGATCGATGCAGAAACTCGACCGCTTCGATTATTCTCAAACTTATATTGAACACAGTTACAAGGAACTACACATTCCCCCTGGAGAAGGAGGAAAATTTCTGATGGAGAAAAATGCGCTGCACATCTGGCCGCGAAAAAATTTCATGCTCATTGCACTGCCGAATTCCGATGGAAGTTTTACCTGCACTTTATTTTTTCATACCGAAGGAGAAGAATCGTTCGCCACATTGAAAACTGAAAATGATGTGGAAGTATTTTTCAAAAAATATTTTGAAGATGCGATTCCGATGATGCCGGATTACAAAAAAGTTTTTTTCGCCAACCCGACTTCTTCGCTTCCATACATCAAGTGTTATCCGTGGACTTATAAAGATAAAGCCGCGCTTATTGGTGATGCGGCGCATGCAGTGGTTCCGTTTTTCGGGCAGGGAATGAATTGCGGTTTTGAAGATTGTCGCATTCTCGGAGAACTGAT
>JAHEZG010000229.1 GCA_023251195.1 Chitinophagaceae bacterium
ATTGGTATTTGCAGAAGGTGCATATCGAACCAATAGAGCGAATGAGGTGCTAACGCTATTATGTAGTAACAGCAAGGGTTTCACCAAAAAAACCAATGGGCAAGAAGTTATTTCTAACGACTTGCCCATTCTTGCTCCCCCTTCTGGACTTGAACCAGAGACCCTCTGATTAACAGTCAGATGCTCTAACCAACTGAGCTAAGGAGGAATTTTAACCCGATTTTAAATTCGGGAGTGCAAATATATTCTTATCATCAAATGAACCAAACACCGGAACTATTTTCTTTAAACCATCGGAGATAATTTTATACTAAGTTTTTAACTTAACATTTCCCATTATCAATTTCGCTTTTACTTTTATTGCCTATGCTGGTAAAAACTTATGGCTCTGCTGTACTAGGAATAGATGCACAAACCATCACCATTGAAACTTATTACGGAAGCGGCGATTTAAAATATGTAGTCGTTGGTCTGGCTGATGGTGCAGTGCGCGAAAGTTTATTTCGCATCGAAGCCGCATTTAAAACTGTTGGATTAAAAATGCCTCGACAACGGTTGGTGGTAAATCTTGCCCCTGCTGATTTGCGCAAAGAAGGTTCTGCTTATGATTTACCGATGGCAATTGGAATTCTTGCTGTATCCGAACAAATCGAAACCGAACTGTTACACCAGTATATTATCATGGGTGAACTTTCGCTCGATGGAAGTTTGCGACCAATTAAAGGCGCACTACCCATTGCCATTCAGGCGCGCAAGGAAGAATACAAAGGTTTTATTCTGCCAAAAGAAAATGCGCGCGAAGCAGCTATCGTCAGCAACATTGATGTGTATGGAATGACGCACATCAACGAGGTGATTGATTTCCTCAATGGAAAAAGTAAACCTGAACCAATTGTGGTTGACACACGAAAGGAATTTGCTGAATCCCAAAACAATCTCGACTTTGATTTCTCAGAAGTAAAAGGTCAGGAAAATATTAAGCGCGCCATGGAAATTTCTGCGGCAGGTGGACATAATGTTATTCTCATTGGTCCTCCGGGAGCAGGTAAAACTATGCTCGCAAAAAGATTGCCTACCATACTTCCCCCACTCTCTTTAATCGAAGCATTAGAAACAACAAAGATTCATTCTGTTGCCGGAAAATTGCCTGCTGATACAGCACTCGTTTCACTGCGGCCTTTCCGTTCGCCGCATCACACTATCAGCGATGTGGCTTTAGTTGGTGGTGGAAATAATCCGCAGCCCGGAGAAATTTCGCTCGCACATAATGGAGTTTTATTTTTAGATGAGTTGCCGGAATTCAAGCGAACTGTGCTCGAAGTGTTACGGCAACCAATGGAAGAACGCAAGGTCACCATTTCTCGCGCGCGTTTTTCAGTGGACTATCCTTCGAGTTTTATGTTGGTGGCTTCAATGAATCCGTGTCCGTGCGGTTATTATAATCATCCGGAGAAAGAATGTGTGTGTGCTCCGGGAGTTGTTCAGAAATATCTGAATAAAATTTCAGGGCCACTGCTGGACCGAATTGATTTGCATGTGGAAGTAACTCCTGTTCCGTTCTCTGAGTTATCATCGAAATCTGTTTCTGAAAAAAGTGAATCCATTCGCGAGCGCGTAGTGAAAGCAAGAAATATTCAGATAGAAAGATTTAAAGAAAAGAAAAACATTCACAGCAATGCGCAAATGGAAAGCAAGCAGGTGCGCGAAATATGCAAGCTCACTTCAGCAGGCGAAACACTTTTAAAAACTGCAATGGAAAGATTGAATTTATCAGCGCGAGCATATGATCGTATTTTAAAAGTTGCAAGAACAATTGCCGACCTTTCAGATAGTGAGGATATTAAAACCGAACACCTTGCCGAAGCCATTCACTACCGCAGTCTCGATAAAGAAAACTGGGCAGGATAATTTTTCATTCAAATGAAAAACATTCTAATAACCGGTGCATCAGGTTTAATCGGACAACGACTGACAGAAATTTTATTGGAGAAAAGTTTTATTGTCCGGCATCTCTCCCGAAAAAAAGGCGATGGAATGGTTCCGACTTTTATCTGGAACACCGAGAAAAAAGAAATTGATAAAACTGCTTTTGAAAATGCAGATGCAATCATTCATCTCGCCGGAACAAATATTTATGAGAAGCGATGGAATGCAGCAGTCAAAAGAAATATTTACAACAGCCGCATCAACGGAACACAATTTTTAATTCAATCGCTGAAAGAAAATCCGAATCAAGTAAAAACAATTGTGAGCGCATCGGGCATCGGATATTATGGCAACAGAAAAAATGAAATTGTCGCTGAAGAAACTGAACCTGCAAATTCCTTTCTGGGAAATGTTTGCCACGATTGGGAAAATGAAGTTCGGAAGGCAGAAACAATAAATATCCGAGCTGTACAACTTCGAACCGGAATTGTGCTTGCAAAAAATTCAGGCGCCATGAAAGAATTAGAATTGCCGTTGAAATTTTTTATTCACCCGATATTTCTTCCCGGCTCACAACACTGGAGCTGGATTCATATTGATGATGTTTGCAATCTGTTTATTCACGCCATTGAAAATCAAAACATGATTGGTGCTTACAATGCAGTGGCACCGCAATCAGTTTCTTATGCTGAATTTATAAAAACATTGGAGCGTGTGATGCGAAAAAAAACTTTGCCTGCTCCAGCAACGAAATGGATGTTAAAAATTATTTCAGGCGAATTTGCCGAAGCACTTTTTGAAGATTGTAATTGCTCTGCACAAAAAGTTTTGGATGCAGGTTTTCAGTTTCAATTTCCTGAATTGGAAAAAGCAATGAAAAATCTTTTGTCTGAGTAAAATCAAATTCAAAAACAAAAACACGCATCTGAAAAGCAGCGATTATTTTCGCCTCATGCGAAAACTCAGTTTACTGTTTTGTTTGCTCACCTTTCACTCCATTGCGCAAAAGACCACCAACATTAAAGACACGGTGGTAAATGCGCGCATCATCAGCGTTGCATACAACTACGAAATTCCGGCGGCGGATATGGCGAAACGATTTGGCAATGGCTCAATGCTCGATGCGAGTTTTTTATTCAAGTTCGGAAAGAACTGGTTGGTGGGAGCAACCGGAAGTTTTTTATACAGCGCCAACATTCGCGAAGACACCATTTTGGATGCACTGAAAACTGCATCCGGAAATTTTATCAATAACAACGGCATCTATTCCTCCATTGTGCTGAATGAAAGAGGTTATGTTGTACAGGGAAAATTTGGAAAAATTATTCCTGCATTTCACAGTAATCCGAACTCAGGGGTTATGGCTGTGATTGGTGCTGGGTTCATGCAACACAAAATTAAAATTCAACAAATCGGTAACGACCTTCCACAGTTTGCCGGTGATTATGTAAAAGGTTATGACCGGCTCACCAATGGATTTTGCACCAGTCAGTTTATTGGTTACGCTCATTTCGACCCGCACAAACTCTTGAATTTTTATACCGGAATTGATGTAACAGAAGGTTTCACGCAAAACCGTCGCGACTGGAATTTTGATTCGCAAGCAAAAGATGATTCGCAGCGAATAGATATTTTAATCGGCTTGAAATTCGCGTGGTTTCTTCCGCTTTATGGTCACACTTATCAGGAATTTTATACGCATTAATGAATTCACTTTTTTTGTTCGCTTACGATTTGGCTATTCAGTTTTATGCGGGTGCTATTCGTGTAGCAGCATTTTTCAATCCGAAAGCAAAGTTGTGGTTAAGCGGAAGAAAAAATTTATTGCAGCAGATAAAACAAACTGTTACACCTAACAATAATTTAATCTGGATTCACTGCGCCTTTTTTTTCGCCAAGCGGATATGAGTTGCGAAAAAATTATTCCGGTGCCGATTATATTTTCTACTTACCGCTCGATACACGAAAAAATGCAAAAGCATTTATTGAAATCATAAACCCTCGAATAGCAATTTTTGTGAAGTACGAATTCTGGTTTCATCATCTGAATGAATTGCGTAAGAAAAATATTCCTTCCATTCTTATCTCCGGAATTTTCAGAAGAGAACAGATTTTTTTTAAGTGGTGCGGCAAATCATTTCAATCTGTTTTAAAATCTTTCAAAACCATTTTTGTTCAGGATAAAAATTCAATGGAACTGTTACAGCAGTTTGGAATCAGCAACACCACACTTTCATCCGACACACGATTCGACAGAGTGATTCAGGTGAAGAATGAAGCCAAACAATTTCCTGAGATAGAAAAGTTCTGCGGCGATAAAAAAATTATAGTTGCCGGAAGCACATGGCAAGAAGATGAAAATATTTTACTGAGCTTCATCAAAAATCAACCTGATTCAAATCTGAAATGGATTATCGCTCCGCATGAAATAAGTGAATCACACATTTCAAATCTGCTGAATCAATTAGGAGAAAAAGCAATTCGCTATTCGGAAATACAAAATGCAACTACTCAAAAACAATTTTTAATAATA
Organism: Chitinophagaceae bacterium; assembly: GCA_023251195.1. Classification (GTDB taxonomy): domain Bacteria; phylum Bacteroidota; class Bacteroidia; order Chitinophagales; family UBA10324; genus UBA10324. The sequence goes on from JAHEZG010000229.1 coordinate 4,460, forward strand.
GATAATGTCGGCATGTTAAGCAGTTTGTATCGCTATGGAACCATTTCGTATGTGGGTGGAGGTTTCGGAAAAGGCATACATAATATTCTCGAAGCGGCAGTGTATGGCATTCCGGTTTTATTCGGACCGAATTATAAAAAATTCAGAGAAGCAAATGATTTGGTTACTGAACAATGCTGTTACACCATTCAAAACGAAAATGAATTTGCTTCAAAGGTGAATCAATTGCTTGCCGATAAAAAAATATACGAACAAAGTGTAACAGGTTGCACAAAATATGTGCAAACAAAAACCGGAGCAACTGAACAAATTGTTCAGTACATCAATACACTTTTTTAAATAACCTTTAATCGAAAAATTGCACAGTCTTCGAAAAGCTCAGACTGACAGAAATTAAATAGTGTCAATGTCACACTGAGCTTGTCGAAGTGTTGAAATCAAAAGAAATTTTCAGAAAATAATTCAGACTAAAAACCGGCGTTCTACAATATTGTAAAACTCAGCCACCATTTCGTCCTGCGTATTCCAAAGCAACCGGGTACGCAATGAATTCTCAATATAATCCATTGCCTCATCGTAGTTGGTGCTGGTATTAATTTTTTCTATTGACTCGTCGTACAACCTTGCATCATTATTAAATAAAAAATTGATGTACGAAAATCTTTTGTTTAACCCGATAAAAGTTTTCAAATCTTTAATCGGTGCCTTCCGCAATTTATCGTTCAGTTCAGTATGAGGTTGATTTAATTTTTCATTTACTGTTGGCTTAGCACCCTTTGCCGAGTATATATCTGATACAGTTTTTTGAGTCCCTTTACCGGAATAAACCTGATTAATCGATTGTCCCGGATTATTTTTCAATACCGCATCATCATTAGTTGCATAATGTGTTCCGTTTCCATTTACGCCATTACCGTTTTGCGCCCCATTAGCCAGCGGACTGGTTGGCGCTACCTGCTGTGGTTTAGGTTGCTCAATTTCTTGAGGAGGTTGTTGGGCAGGTGGCTGTAGGTGCTGAACCGGTGGAATGTATTGTTGTGGCGGAGGTGCCTGCTGCTGCTGATAATATTGCTGAGGTGGAGGAGGTGGAGCTGTTGGTTGCTGGTATTGTGGAGGAAACTGTTGCATCACATTCGCCTGCGGATGATCAACCGGCAACGACAATGTCATTTCATACAATTCACGAACATAATTGAGTAATAAATCCTTATCAATTTTATTAATTACTCCGTTGTTAAATTGAATAGACTGAAACAAGTAGTTGATCTTTTCAATCAACACCGAAATTTTTGTTTCAATTTTTATATCAGCCATAATTTGTTCGCGTTGCAAAGCTAATCTTTCCTAATCTTTAGTTGAATTTTATATTCTGTTTCTTGAGCAAAGAGCATTGAATTTATGAATGCAAAACCAACCGCGTCTGTGCCCCTCTCCCCTTGGAGAGGGGTTAAGGGTGAGGCTTTTGTCGCGAAATTTTTTATTGCCAAATCTATTTTCAAAATTAAATTATACTCAATAAACGATAAAAATTTGTTGTTGGTTTGCGTGCTAAAAATATTCATTAGAGAATTGGAAAAGTTTTATGAATTTTCGCATTCGCAAACAAAACCCTGAAACATGTTTATTGAACCTTACCTACGACAGCAACACACCGGTTGGATTGAAGTGATATGCGGCTGTATGTTTTCGGGTAAAACCGAAGAGTTGATTCGCCGCCTCAAGCGCTCGCGCATTGCTAATCAGCGTGTAGAGATTTATAAACCGCAGGTGGATACTCGCTACCACACCAGTAACATTGTGTCGCACGACGAAAATTTTATTTCATCCACTCCGGTTTCAAACTCACAAAATATTTTATTGCTGGCAGGTGAAGTAGAAGTGGTGGGCATTGATGAAGCACAGTTTTTTGATAACGAATTGCCAATGGTTTGTGATCGCCTTGCCGAAAGAGGTGCGCGGGTAATTATTGCCGGATTGGATATGGATTATTTAGGAAAACCGTTCGGTCCCATGCCGCAACTTTTAG
>JAHEZG010000230.1 GCA_023251195.1 Chitinophagaceae bacterium
AACATTGTTGGTTTCTCCAATGAAAAAGTGACAGAATTAATGGATAATCCATTTCTACTCGCATCTCCTTCTCAAACATTTGCTACTATATTTTTTGTTTTTCTTCTCTATTTCAAACTCTTGTTTTTTCCACAGCCGCTTACTTACGATTATTCGTTCAATCAAATTCCGTATCGAGATTTTAATGATGTGTGGGTTGTTTTTTCATTATTAATTCATATTGGTTTGATTGGTTTTTGTCTTTTTAAACTAAAGACGAAAAATATTCTTGCTTACTGCATTCTGTTTTATTTGGCAAGCCTGTTCATTGTATCGAACATAGTTTTCAATATCGGTGCTCCAATGGCTGAACGGTTTTTATATCAGTCGTCAATTGCATTTTGTTTAGCTATGGTTGTAATTTCAGAACAATTATTTAATTCTTTGAAATTAAATTCTTCACTTCAAAAAAAAATAGCCATCAGTATCTTAGTCATTATTTCAATTCCTGCTGGATGGAAAACAATTACACGCAACGAAGTTTGGCGAACCGGACCAAGACTTGGTATGACCGATGTACTTACTTCAACAAATTCAGCCAGAGCAAATACTTATGCTGCCGCTAATTATATTTCATTGATTGATACTTGCAATGATGAAACAAGAATAAAAAATTATTTGAAAAGAGCTGTAGAGTATTGCATAATCTCTGAAAAAATTTATCCGAAGTTTTATACCAACTTAATGTTATGGGGATTCGCTTATTCAAGACTGGATAGTTTAGAGCGGGCAGTTTCAGTTTGGAAGCAAGCTCAATTACTTCAACCAAATTCCAGTTATGTAAACCAAAATCTGAAAACCATTTCTGATAAATATTTTAACATGGGATTGAATGAAGGAAATAAAAAAAATTATACTCAATCCATTTATTTTATCCGGAAAGCGATTGATATTGATGCATCAAATACAGAGTATTGGTACAATCTCGGCGGTGCTTATTTTACAATTAGTAATCTTGACAGCGCAGAAATAAGTTTTGCCACCGCATTGAAATTAAATCCAAATAACAAGCAAGCGAAACAAGGATTGGATGCAGTAGTATCGAGAAAAAATTAAAATAATTATGAGGAAGAAAAAATTTGCCATTGCGGTGCACGGAGGAGCAGGAACCATTTTGAAAAAATTGATGACTACGGAAAAGGAAAAGTTGTATAAAAAAGCTTTGACAATTGCTTTGGAAGTTGGCTATGATATTTTAGAAAAAGGCGGAACATCGGTTGATGCAGTGGAAGCCGCAGTTTATGAGTTAGAAAATTTCCCGTTGTTCAATGCAGGTAAGGGATCGGTGTTTAATCACAATGGTAAACACGAAATGGATGCTTCAATTATGGATGGTTCAACATTAAAAGCCGGAGCTGTTACCTGCGTGAATCATGTTCGCAATCCTGTAGTACTTGCGCGTGAAGTCATGGATCATTCAGAACATGTTTTGCTTTCAGGAAAAGGAGCGGAGCAATTTGCTCGAATGAGAAAAATAAAATTGGAGAAGGATAATTATTTTTTTACCGATGAGCGATACAGGCAATTGCAGGAAGTTATAAATGAAGAAGGCGCACACCTCGACCACAACATAAATGTAAAAGAAAAAAAATTCGGTACTGTTGGGGCAGTAGCTTTAGATATAAATGGAAATTTGGCTGCAGCAACTTCAACAGGAGGAATGACTAACAAAAGATTTGGGCGAATTGGCGACAGTCCGATTATTGGTTCGGGCACTTATGCTAATAATAATACCTGTGCAATTTCCTGCACCGGTCATGGCGAATTTTTTATTCGTGCGGTTGTTGCGTACGATATTTCGTGCCTTATGGAATACAAAGGCATGACCTTAAAGAAAGCGTGCAAAGCGGTTGTCAATACCAAATTGGTAAAACTCGGCGGCGAAGGCGGATTGATAGCCATAGATAAAAATGGAAATGTTGAACTTCCTTTTAATTCTGATGGAATGTATCGCGGGTATAAATCATCCGGTGGAAAAGAGTTGATTGCGATTTATAAATAAAACAACTAATGAAAATCAGCGGATTCACAATGGCGAAGAACGCGGATAAATTATATTATCCGATTAAAGAAAGCATTGAATCCATTCTGCCGATGGTGGATGAGTTTGTGGTTGCCATTGGTGATAATGATGCTGATGATCGTTCATTGGAAAGAATACAATCCATCAAATCTGATAAAATAAAAATCATTCGAACCAAGTGGAATTTGGAAAAATATTCCAGAGGAACAGAAAATGCACATCAAACAGATATTGCCAAAGAAGCTTGCACAGGAGATTGGCTTTTTTATCTGCAGGCCGATGAAGTTATTCATGAAAAATACCATAACACAATTGTTAAAAGATGCGAACAGCTATTAACCGATTCTCGCATCGAAGGCTTGCTTTTTCGCTACAAACATTTCTGGGGCGATTATGATCATTATCTTTTATCGCACGGCTGGTATCCGAAAGAAATAAGAATCATTCGGAACAATAAAGAAATTCATTCGTGGCAATCCGCACAATCATTCCGCAGAATTCCTGCATTCGATTACAAGGATTATCGCCAGCACACCGGAACATATAAATTGAATGTGGCAACTGTTGATGCTGAAGTTTATCACTACGGTTGGGTTCGTCCGCCGCAATTAATGCAGAAGAAAAAAAAATCGTTAGACACCATTCACAAAGGCGAAAAGAAAGCAGAAGAATTATATACCACTCAAAAAAACTATTTTGATTACGGCCCGATGAAAAAAATAAAAATCTTTTCTGAAACACACCCAGAAGTAATGAACGATTGGATAAAAAAATTCGACTGGAAAGATTTACTTGATTACACCGGGAATAAATTCCCCGATCGTGAATTATACAAACACGAAAAATTGAAGTACCGAATTGTAACCTGGTTAGAGCAAAATGCTTTTGGCGGAAAAGAATGGTGGGGGTTTCATAATTATAATTTGATAAAGGTTTAACCAAACAAAACCCAAAACACAATACCGGAGACGCCTAATTCAATATGAAAAACTATTATTATTTATCGTTTTGTAATGTAGATTCAAAACATATCTTTGCCCGCTCAATTTTTTTGACCTATGCCTAAAATGAAGACTAATTCCAGCGCCAAAAAGCGATTTCAAGTAACCGGCTCCGGAAAAGTAAAAAGGAAAAAAGCATTCAAAAGCCATATCCTGACTAAGAAATCTCATACCCGGAAAAAGGAATTGGGGAAAGATGCAATTGTGCATAGCGCCAATTTTGCTCATGTTCAAAAATTACTAGTAACTCTTTAATCAATCAGAAAAGTTGGTTGTTGAATATTTCTGCAGCCGACAATAAAATAAAATAACATGCCTCGTTCAGTAAATGCCGTCGCCTCCCGTGCCCGCCGTAAAAAAGTTTTAGAAAGAGCTAAAGGATATTGGGGAACAAGAAGTACAAACATTGAAACTGCAAAAAACGCAGTTGACAAAGCGCTAGCCTATGCCTATGTAGGTCGCAAGCAAAAAAAGAGAGATTACCGTTCACTTTGGATTGTTCGCATCAATGCAGGAGTACATGAGCATGGTTTAACTTATGGTCGTTTCATTTCAGCATTGAAAAAACACAACATTGAACTCAACCGTAAAGTGTTGGCCGATTTAGCCATGAACGAACCGGTAGCTTTCAAAGCCATCGTTGATAAAGTAAAAGCATAAAATACTTTTAAAAATATTTCAAAGCCGTCCGCTAAAGCGAGACGGCTTTTTTATTTTCATTTTTTTCAACTGAATAATATCTAAACCTGAATATTTATTAAGAAGTAAGCCATCCGGTAATGCTTACTCTTTGTTTATTCGTAACTGATACTTCATGTTCCAATTCATTACTTTTAAAAAAAACTGTTTTACCATTCACAGGAGAAATTTCAGTTGAGCACGGTTTGCAATCTTGATCCGATTTTAATTGATGAATTAATAATTGCCCGCCATCTTTAATCTTCCAATCACTATTCAAATAACTGATCATCGAAAATTTGCGTCTCTCATTATTCTGAAACTGATCAACATGTTTTTTATAAAAACTTCCTGCTTCATACAATGTATAATGAAATTCGCATCCGGTTATTCCGGTATAACAGGTTAGGTTCAGATAGCTGATAAAATCATCCATCAAATCCAGAAATTCATTTTCATATTTATCAGCATGTTGCCTGTCGAGCCAGTAGATTGAATCGCTTCTCACTAATTTATCAAACACCAGTTTCTCAACATTACCTGTGCCTGCGGCAATCATTAATTTTTTATTGTGTAAAGCCAGTAAATTTATTTTCAGCTGAGCGCCTAATTTCTCATTTATAAATTGGTTGCATATTCCAATCTTATTTTCAATGTAACTGCTTATGAGTGTTTCAAATGCTGCTTCCAATAGTTTGTATATTGTTTAAAGGTAGTCTTAAGCAACTCAGTAATTTTTTTTAAAATAAATTTCCACCTGCATTGTTGCTTCCACTAAACTGAATTCAAAGAATAAAATTCTTTCTGGAAAATAACCTGTTATAACAAGCAGGAATTTTTTCTTCAATGGTCAATTTATCAAATCGCCCTTTACATTTGTGTTCATGAAATCATTCCTCAGTTTTGTTCTGTGCTCAGTATTATTCATACTCGTTTTTTCATCAGCCACCATAAAAGCACAATCAGCATTTGTTCCGCTTGGAACTGATACCTATCGTTATCTTGACCGGTTGGAAATAAAGGCAGGAGTTTTTTTAACAGATATTCATACATCAGTTAAACCTTACAGAAGAGATAATATAATTAATGCTGTTCATCAGTTTGACACCATTTATCCTGCGGTTCGGTTTACCAGAACGGATGGAAAAATTTTAGAATACCTGGATAATGATAACTCAGAATACATCGATAGTGATACTGTTAACAGCGATAATCCAATTTACTATTTCTACCGCACTAAGGCTGATTTTTATAGTGTGAAGTCGGACGATTTTATGATGCGAATTAATCCGGTGATTCAATTTGGAATAGGCGCCGATACTTTTAAAAATGATGGTGGCCGGTTTATTAACACAAGAGGGGTGGAGGCCCGTGGATGGATTTCGCAAAAAATTGCATTCTACATATACATTGGAGAAAATCAGGCGCGTTACACAAAGTATGTTCAGAACTATACAAACAATGCAGGGGCTGTACCGGGCGAAGGATACTATAAAAATTTTAAAGGAACAGGAGTTGACTTTTTAACAACACGCGGGTACATTGATTTTACAGCGGCCAAACACATCAACATCACTTTCGGTCGCGATAAAAATTTTTTTGGAAACGGATACCGCAGTTTGCAGCTCTCTGATTTTTCTGAAGATTATTTATTTCTCCGTTTGAAAACACAAATCTGGAAGCTTGAATACACCAATGTTTTTGCCGATTTAACTTCTGATTTTTTAAGAGGGGGTGATCGACTTCTTCCAAAAAAATATGCAGCCTTTCACCACCTTAGTTTAAACTGCTCAAAATTTTTGAATGCCGGATTGTTTGAAGGTGTGGTGTTTCACCGAAAAGACCATTTTGAATTTCAATACCTGGTACCATTAATTTTTTATCGCGGAGTTGAGCAGGGTTTGGGCAGCCCGGATAATGCATTTATCGGAGCCGATGTTAAAATTAATTTCCTTCGTGCTTTTTCACTGTACAGTCAGGTAATGATTGATGACATGAATATTGCTGCGCTTCGAGCAGGTACAGGATATTGGGGAAATAAACTGGGTTCGCAAATCGGATTAAAATATGTGGATGCGTTTACTGTAGAAAATTTAGATCTTCAATTTGAAGGAAATTGGGTTCGGCCTTATACATACACCCATCAGGATACTGTTTCAAATTTCACGCACTACAATCAGCCACTTGCACATCCGCTTGGTGCAAATTTCAGTGAGGGAATTGTGATTGCCCGTTACCAGCCAAGTGCTAATTTCTGGATTACAGCAAAATGGTTTGATATAACCATGGGGCAGGATAGTTTAAAAGGTTCTGCGCCAAACATTACTTCAACCAATTATGGTGGTAACATCATGCAGATTGCCACTGAACCTACCGTAAATTCTTTGTATGGAAATAAAATCGGACAGGGAGTTAAAACGCATTTATCCATTGGCGAATTAACTTTTACTTACATGCTGCGACACAATTTATTTTTAGATGCAGGCTTAACATACCGCGAAGCATTTTCAAAAGTAAGCCGATACAATGAAGGAGTTTTTTATTGGTATGCATCTGTCAGTCTAAATGTGCCTGCAAAGTTGATGGAGTTTTAATTAGTCTGTTTTCATTTAAAAACTGCTCAATAACATTGACTGAAAAAAATCAGCACTCATTCATTTGCTGATGTATTGAATGCATTTAACAAACTTAATTGGCGGGCATTTCC
>JAHEZG010000231.1 GCA_023251195.1 Chitinophagaceae bacterium
ATTCACATTATACCCTGCTCCGCCCCCTCCAGAAATTCCGGCAAAAAGATGCACCTGATCACCCGAGCATACAGTATCTAAATTGGAAACCGGATTTAGTACTAAAGCAGGCAATACAAAAACAATGATTGTATCCTTGTTTTTACAATTTGAGCTTAAATCACTTTCGACATAATAGGTGGTTGATGATGTTGGAATTGCTATTGGATTATAAATAGTTGTATTACTCAAACCTGTGGCAGGTGACCAAGTAAAAGATGCACCTCCTGTAACAATTAACTGAACAGAAGTATCAGGCCAGCATAATGATATATCAGGTCCGGCGTAAGTCGATTGAGGTACATTGATGACAAAAGAATAAGCAGCTTGTCCAAAAACCGGGCAAGCATCATCGCTCATTGTTACTGTAATTACATAATTACCTGTGTCAGTTCCTGTTGGTGTCCAAACCAAATGAATTTTTGCGGAGTCATTTGAATATGGGGTCACTACAAAGCTACCTCCATTTAAAACAGTACCGATATTTGAATAAACAGTTAAGTTATTTCCATCCGGATCATGACAAAAAATATCGAATGACATATTGCTTCCCGGACAAACTTCAATAACATTAGTTCCTGTAACAACGCCACCCTGAAGGTTTTCAAAATTATTTAAAACTTGTTCAGGTGATAGGTTATTACAATTCAATACCACAACCTGAATGTCTCTCATTACCGACCCGATTAAGGTATCATTCCGATATTCATCAATTCGAATAGCAAGGCAAGTTATTTCTAATGGTAGCCCTGAAGCAGTCATTGTAATCTGACCGGTACCTGGATTAAATGTTATGGTTCCAGTTGGAGTAGTTAACGGATAATTTGAATTGAATGGTGAGTTATACTGAAATGGAGTATATCCACCTGTGCCCAAATCAGATAATGGTGTTACTAAACTATAAACTAACGAATCGCCATCAGGATCATAACCTCCATTGTTGTAATTAATTTGTTGATTTAAACAAATGTATGGTACGGGTAATGCACTAAAAGCAGGTGAGTTATCACAATTTGCTACTGTCTTATTCCATCTTGCTTCCACTCTTGTTCCAACACTTCCAGGTGTTACAATATTTGTTATGGCTGCATTTCTGCAACAGCTTTCCCAGTAAAACAGGTAATCGTCACAAACCTGACTAAGCTGCATTTTTCCTGAATAAATATATTGCTCAACTCCAGGCAATGTTCCGCCATTACAAGAGCTTTGACTTATTTGTAACGGACACAAAGGAGAAACTTCTGTTGCCTGACCAACCTGATTGACAGTACAGGATGTAAAAATTCCGCAATTAGGCGATTCAATAATAATTGGATAAGAGGCAGCAGGAAAAACCCCAATACAATCACGATAAATTTTTAAGGTGAATTCAATTGTATCATTTGAAAGGCATTTGAATGATAAATCGGCTCCCATAATATGAGTTGCTTTCGCCTGATTTTCAAATAAGATTATTGAACATAGGCAAGTGAAAAAGATCGCAATTTTTTTTATCATGATTTCATTTTGTTTGAAGTGTTCAAATATAGAATCCCTTTTGAAGGAGACAAGGATTTAAACGCATCAATTATTTTATTTTCTTTCTTCTTCAAATTTCATTTTCGCTAAAAAAATGTTTTTATTTTTTTTAAACCTCTGCTCGTGTTCTGGTGAAAAATATGATGAATCAAAAAAAGCATATACCGTAGAACCACTCCCACTCAAAGAAGAATACAAGGCGCCATATTTATAAAAATACAATTTCCATTGCGCAATTTCTGGATGCATTGGAAAAATGACACTTTCAAAATCATTTACGATGTGATATTTCCATGTTTCAGGTGCTGTTTCTAGCGCGGTTATTTGTAACGAATTTGTGTAATTTTTTTGTTTTGCCCTTTGATATGTTAATTGCCTAAATGCCATCGAAGTTTCAACTTGAATTTCAGGTACCGCTATTGCAACAACCAAATTATTTAATAATGGAAAATTTACATCAGTTAATTTCTCTCCCCTTCCTTCAACAAAAGATTTTTTATTTCTAATAAAAAACGGGCAATCACTTCCTAATTGTAAGGCCATTTCGGTTAATTCATTTTCTGAAAAACCAAGGGTAAATTTTTTATTTAGTAATAACAGTGTGAACGCACCATCAGAAGATCCTCCGCCAAGACCGGCTCCAGTCGGAATTATTTTCAGTAAATGAATATTTACAGCAGGAAATTTTTTATAAGTTCTTAGAATTTGCAATGCTTTAAAACAACTGTTTTTTAATTTATCCCCTTCAATTTTTCTACCGTAAATAAATAACTCGTCGATTTCACTTTCTACAATTTCCAATGTGTCACAAAATTGAATTGGAATAAAAACGCTTTGTAAATTATGAAATCCATCAGGGCGTTCATCGAGAATCTTTAAGCCTAAATTTATTTTACAATTAGGAAATACAACCATTCTATAACAATCTTGAACGCTTAAGCAAGTATGGGGCAAGTATTTGCTGGAATCCTTTATTTATATCAGCTTCAATTAATTCAATTCGGTTTTGACCACATTTTATTTTTATTTCTTTTTCCATTTTATGCATACTCTCAATGTATTTTTTTTTCAATTCGTTTGGCTGAAGTTTTATTTTTTCTCCGGTTTCCAAATCAATAAACTGAAACGGTCGATTTTCAAATTCAAATTCAATTTCTTTTTTTCGATCAACAACATGAAAAAGCAGAACCTCGTGCTTATTATATTTTAAATGTTGCATTGCTGAAAATAATTTCTCCATGTGTTCTTCATCAATTATTGCATCGTCTAACATATCAGAAAATAAAATGACTAATGATCTCCTGTGGATTGATTCGGCTATTAAATGTATGGCATCAGCTGCTGAAGTTTTCTTATTAAATTTAGGTGCTTCAATTGAAATTAATTTTTCAAGCTTTGAAACAAGTAACCGATGATGTTGCGTAGTTGAACGAACCTGTGAATTATATTCTAATTCATTTGCAAACAAATGCAAAGCAAAAGCATCTCTCTGTTTTTTTAAAAGTTCAAAAAGGGCAGCCGCAGCAACAATACTAAATTGTATTTTAGATAAAATGTCACGCTTTTTTCTTTCTGCTTCATCGGGATAATACATGGATGAAGAAATATCTATTACTACATGGCACCGAAGGTTGGTTTCTTCTTCATATCGTTTTACAAACATTTTTTCTGATCGGGCAAATACTTTCCAATCCATGTTGCGGGTTGATTCTCCGGGATTGTACAAGCGGTGTTCCGCAAACTCTACTGAAAAACCATGAAATGGACTTTTATGTAATCCAATAATAAAGCCTTCAACCACTTGACGGGCGAGCAATTCTAAATTACCTACCTGAGATAAACTGATTGGGTTAATTAAATTGTCTAATGCCATTGAGTAAAACTAAAAAGCCCTTTCAATTATGAAAGAGCTTTTATGATTTAGTTATTTCTTTTTTTATAGGTGCAATTTCAATTTTCCTTCTAAAATAGATTTTGGTACCACCCCTACTTGTTTATCAACCAGTTTCCCTCCTTTAAAAAACAAAATTGTTGGTATACTTCTAACACCAAATTCAGTTGATACTTCAGGGTTATTGTCAACATTTAATTTCCCTATCACCGCCTGATCAGCATATTCCTTTGAAAGCTCTTCAACGATTGGGCCTATCATTCTACAAGGTCCACACCACTCTGCCCAAAAGTCTACAATAGCGACTTTATCGGAATCCATAATTGTGGTTTTAAAATTTGCATCTGTTATTTCTAAAGCCATGAGTTTATTATTTTGTTGTGCAAATGTGAACAATGCACCTAAATAAAAGTTCATAATGTTTCAACATTTGCTTTTTCTATAAAGAAATACTTTTTAACTGAGGTAGAATAACCAAATTTTCTGTATGGTATATTAGAAATTAAAGGCACGAATATTTTTTTCGCTCAAGCACTAATAAATAATTACTAAACCGATGGTTTAATTTTCGAAATAGTATGGCAGAATAAAATTAATTTTCCAAATAAATTAAAATAGAGGTTCATAAATGAAAGTTGAATTAAACCCAACCGAAGCGAATTATATAAATAGAAAAAAACAATTAAAATGAATTTTTTTATAAAATCCGCACTGCTTTCTCTATTAATATTTTTTCATTTAAATTTTGTTTATAGTCAGGATTTAAAAATAAAATTCGCCTGTTTAGACCAAAGTCATTCAAGTATTGAATTCCATCTGCCTTCCTTTCTTACATGCGATATTGATGCCAGGCAATCAAAAAATATTTTAACCATTTCGAGTGATTATTTATATAATCATGATTCCTGTTTTATTTTATTCAGTAAAGAAAATAAACAGCAAATGCTGATTTTTATTTCAAGTGAAGAAATAAAACCAACAATATCTTCTTCTGCATTGGAATCAGTAATCAGGCTTCTTGAAAACTTTGAAAAAAAAAATAAATTAATCAATCAGGTTACTATAAAAAAAATGTTGCTTGAAAACACCAACGAACAATTGGTTCAGTTAAAGTATTATGATATAAGCTCTGAACTTTTTTATTGTTTGGTACAGTTTGTTTTAAATAACAGACTTATAACTATTGTATCTTCTTCGAGAATTCAGGAGCAAACGGTTGCTGTATTAAATTATATTTCTGAACTTAAAATTATTAACCGGTAATTTTTTACTAATTTCATTTTTGTATTGCTTTTACAATGTAAAAATCAATCAATTCTGCGATGTATATTATTCAACAGCAAACAAATACTATAATTGTCTTTCGAAAAAAAATAAAAGTTAATGAGGGTTCATACGAAAGATACTCAAGGAAACCTGACACCTGAATTGGCGCTCGAAATTTTAAAGGAAGGAAACGGGAGATTTGTTAATAACATTAAAGCGCATCGAAATTTGCTTGAACAGGTGAATGAAACCTCTTCAGGACAATTTCCCTTTGCGGCTGTGCTAAGCTGCATCGATTCAAGAACATCAGCCGAATTGATTTTTGATTTAGGCCTTGGCGATATATTCAGTATCAGAATTGCCGGCAATATTTTAAACGAAGATATTTTAGGAAGCATGGAATTCGCCTGCAAAATTGCCGGCTCAAAACTAATAGTTGTATTAGGTCACACCAAGTGCGGAGCTATTGAAGGAGCTTGCAATAATATTGAACTTGGCCATGTTACTACTTTATTAAATAAGATTAAACCAGCCATAAACGCTGAAACCAAAACTGATGATAACAGAACAGGAGAAAATAAAATTTTTGTAAAAAATGTAACTGAAAATAATGTTTTTATTACTGTTAAAAACATTAAAGAACAAAGCATTTTGCTTGCTGAAATGGAAAGAATAAATCAAATAAAAATTGTCGGTGGTTTGTATGACCTTGATACCGGTCATGTAACTTTTTACGAATAAATAAAATTCTGTTTTTGAATAAAAAAAGAGCCGCTTTAACTAACAAAGCGGCTCTTGCATTTTTATGAAGGATTAAAATTTTACAACTTTTCTGGTTGTAAATTTCTTATACGATTGAATAGTCACAAGGTAAGTTCCTGCTGCATATGATGAAATATCAATGTGTTGAACAAAGTTTTTTCCACTTGCATTATTTTGGAAAAGAATTTTTCCATCTATTGAAGTTAGTGTAATAGTGGAATTTTCCACTGTATTTGTGCATGCAATTGTTAGTTCATTTGTTGCAGGATTTGGAAAAATCAACAACTGAGAATTGTTTGATGCGCTGATAATTCCATTTGCATTGCGATAGTCAAATGCAAATTTCCCGGGTGTTACACCTGCAACAAAGGCATTCAACAGATTTCCGTTTTCAGAATAAATTAAAACCAAACCATACGAACTGAAATCAGTTTCGGAAGCATACAATTGCTGATTCAATTCGTCAGTTGACATTGCATAAATGGAACGATTGATAAAAAGCGAATCACTGATACTTTGTGAATTAATATCAAATCGTCCAATAAAATTTTCGTTGTAAGTCTGGTAAGCAATTTTTGAATTGATAAAAGCTGAACCTTGACAACCTCCTGCGTTATTCAGATTGGTTGTAGTAACATTTGAATTTGAAATATCAACGCTGCTGATAGAAGCAAAAGAATAATCGCGATTGTTTACAGTATATACTTTGTTATTGTCAATCAAAATATTTTCAGGATTTATTCCGTCTGCGCCCAATGAAATTTCAGTCATATAATTCTGGTTTGTTAAATCAACACGACCAACAATTCCAACAGCACCTCCCCAAACAAAGCCATTATTGATAGCGATATAGGCGATGTTGTTTTTAATTACAATTCCATCAGATGCATAGTGCGGTCCGTTCAAAGTATCAAGCTGATAGACAAAACTTAAATCAATTTTGTTATATACCTGAAAATAAGAATCATA
>JAHEZG010000232.1 GCA_023251195.1 Chitinophagaceae bacterium
CATTCCATCCACCAAAACATTTTTGCCAAACGATTGTACCGAGCGCATCAAGTTTCACAGCCCAGTAATCATATGTGCCATTGAAGCCCGTTACATTTCCATCATTCTCTCCGGCACTTCCGACAACAACAAATCCGCCATCGTTTGATTTTGTAATCCATCGTGCATTATCGCCGCCGGTACTGCCGAGGCAAGTTTGCCAAACAAACATTCCTGTGTCGTTGCATTTCACTACCCAGTAATCATTGCCTCCATGATTTCCGTTTACATCAATATTATTTGAGAGGGTCATACCGGTCATTACATATCCGCCATCATTTGCCTGCACTAACGAGTAACCATAATCACCGGAGCCGCCACCGAAAACTTTCTGAAACTCGATGTGTCCTGTATCATCTGTTTTCACCAACCAGAAATCATTTCCGCCGTACAAATTATTCATGTCGCCATCCTGTGAACCACCTGCACCGATGAAAGCGAAACCGCCATCAGTTGTGTTGATGACCTGGTAACCATTATCAAAGCTGGTGCCGCCGTAACACTTTTGCCACTGTAACACTCCGGCTGAATTTAGTTTTACTAACCAGTAATCGCCGAGACCGAACGCATGATTGCCGCTTGCGTCGCCATCATTGCTTTCGCTGGTGCCGGATACTGCGTAACCACTATCGGGTGTTTGCACAATAGAAAATGCCTGGTCGTTATACAAGCCGCCTAAATCTTTTTGCCATTGCAGATTTCCGAAGGCATCAATTTTTATCACCCAGAAATCTAAACTTGCGTGATGACCTGTTACCATGCTGTCGTTGGAGCTTGTATTGCCGGCTACTGCATAACCACCATCGAATGTGGGGATGATGCAGCGCGCTACTTCATTACTGCTGCCGCCATAACTTTTTTCCCATTGGATGACGGGGGCTTGTGCGAAGAGTTGTGTGGTGAGTATGGTGAAGAGAAAAAGGATTGTAGATTTTTTCATTTTTCATTTTTTATTTGGTAAATAAAATGATGAATCAAAACTAAATAGATTTTTTCGATTGACATCAATATAAAACCCCGAACTATCAAAATTCAAATCGGATAGTTCGGGGTTTAAAATTGTTTTATGCTAAGAAAAAATTCTTTCCTTATTTAAATTGAAATCACTCCTTCACAAATCTCCTGACTGTAACACTGCCATCTTCCAGTTGAACTTTTATAAAATATATTCCTGATGAAAATGATTTCAGACTCACGCTTTCCTCACTGAGTCCTGCTGAAGATTTGAATTTTGTTTCTTCGGAATAAACCAGTCTACCGGTTACATCAAAAATCTCAATTGCATTCATTGCGGATTTCTTGCTGAAAATTGATAACTGTTCATTAGCAGGATTTGGAAACAATTCAACCGAATTATTATTTTCTATTTCAATAATTCCGTTATCGTCTCCGCTCAAAATAATTTCATCTACAATTACGCTCGTGCCTGCTTGTGCAGAAGATAAATAACCGGCAAGAATCATCACCTGTGCAGTATCCGGAATCATTACATCGCGGGTGTAAGTGATAGGAAAAGTAAGACAATGAAACGAGCCCATGGTACTGTCAATGTGAAAAGTACAATTGCCTACTGCCGCAATCATGGTGTCATTTCTCCAGGAAGAATAGTAAACTAAAATCTGGTCGCTGTTGGCAACAGTTGACCTCATGCAAATGGACATTTGGGTGGGGCGTTGATGTGATGTATAATTTATATAAGCCATTCCGGGAATTACAAATCCACCACCAACAGGCAATGAGGAAACTTGCATGGAATAGTTTCCGGCATAAGCGGGAGTATATGGTCGCACGCTGGTATCCGGAGTTGAATTTGAAGTGGTCCAGAATTTCGGATTCCAGTTTCCATCCACATCATTTTCCCAGGTTTCAAATCCGTTGTTTGGAACTTGTGCTTGTGAAATGAAGATGCTGAGTAAACACATTGCTGAAAATAGTAAAAGTGTTTTCATGTTTTGGTTGTCGGAGTTTATGGAGCTGACACCGCTCGTTGTGTTTTGTTTTCTCAAAGGTTAAAAAAATATTTTTAGAGGAGGGAAATTATTTCTTCCATGAATTTTAATTCCCTTCAAAGTATTCAAAGGCATCTACAATATCGAGGTAGGCACCATCGAAACCGGAGTTTAATAATTTTTGAGTGTAAGAATCAGCAGTTCCGTAAATAATATTTTTCCAGTCGGTCATCCAGTAGCGCACTTTGTAGTTTCCTTTCCATTGTGGATTTTGTTTTTCAATGAAATCTGGATTGCCGCGCTTCCAGTTTTTTTGCCAGTACCATCTGTAATCTTCTGCTTCGCCGATGCTCATGTAGGCAATCACTAATCGAATGCCTCCATTTGCTTTATGCTTCAACTGATTTATTTCTGAAGAAGAAAAAAGTTCATCATTGAAAAATGCATCCATGATAATCACATCATAATTTTTTGCTGCTACCTGCTGAATAAAATCCTGCTTGCTTGTGAAGATATCTGTGTTGATGAGGTATAAAAAATTTTTTGCTGAATCAAGATTGACAATGTCAGTTGCGTTTTCGTTTTCGGGAGTTGAAGGATAGGTTGGAATGGCGCGTAGCTCGCGGTCGGCGGATGGAAATGAAATAAAACCGTTTGAACTGTTTACTGAAAAACAATTATCAATGAATGAATGGTCGGAACAATAATCGGTGACTAAAACTTTTTTTCCGTGGTTGGCAGCAACGATGGAGAAACCGAGCATGTATTCATTGTCGTCCGACTTGGTGGCTTTGTTGTCGTTGTCGTAACCATAGTTGAGGTCTTCGCGACCGACTCCGTTTATCGAATTAAAAAAATCGGGAACCACATCGCCTGTTGAAAGACCGTTTGAAGTGTAAAGCTCGGGACCATTTTGCGGAATGATAATGAACGATGGATTTTGCGCGCGTGCGTAAGCCGAAATTTCCATGATGAATTTCCGCATCTCTTGTTTGAAATCCAAATCAGGAAAATCTTTTTTGCATGAAGGGAAAGGAAGCAGCAGAATTAATATGAGTGCAGAAAAAAGTTT
Source organism: Chitinophagaceae bacterium (assembly GCA_023251195.1). Classification (GTDB taxonomy): domain Bacteria; phylum Bacteroidota; class Bacteroidia; order Chitinophagales; family UBA10324; genus UBA10324. Next base: position 3,061 of record JAHEZG010000232.1, read on the forward strand.
TCGCATGAATTGCATTTTCAGAATCAAATGTATTTGATATTTAACCACAGAGTAACGCAGAGTTCTGCTCAGAGTTGCGCAGAGAATACTTTTAACTAAGAGTTATAGGAGTAAATACAATTGGAGTTGTAGGAGTTTTATTTTCTGCTTGTTGAATAGAAAAAGATGTGAGATTGCAGCGATTAGATATTGTGTTGCAGTGGAAAGATGTGACATTGCAATGGACAGATATAAGATTGCAGCGAAAAGAAATGAAATTGCAGCAGACAGATGTAAGATTGCAACGGACAGATATGAGATTGCAGTAAAAAGAAATGAAATTGCAATTTATAGAAGTGACTATTTTGAGTAAAAATGATGTTTTTGCTTGTTTTTATTAAAGTAGAAGGAAGTGTGGCGGTGATTTGTTGCTGACTGATATGACGGGCGGAATGGAAAAAAATTGGTGAGGGTAATTTTGTTTGCGAGAAAAGTTAAGTTTGTGAACGCGAGAAAACCTGCTGGTGAAAACACACAGGCAGGGGCGCGAGGGGAGAAATACCAACAAACTAAAAACAGCACTATGGGATTTTTTGATTTCAAGCCGACTTTTTTTCTTATTAGATATGAAGGTGGACTTCCGGATTTAAAGGCAGGAACAGATGTGCGAATTGATTTTAACGGATATCAATTCTCAATTTCAACAGTTAGTTTATTTAGTAACAAAATATCATTTGCCTTTTCCGCAGAACAAATTATTGAAGTTAGTCTTGAACAACAAAAATATCGGTCGGCTGGAGGCGCTGCTACTGGCGCAATAGTAGGAGGTTTATTGACAGGTGGAATCGGATTACTTGCAGGTGCTGCGATGGGAGGGAAAAGAAGAACGGAAAATTATTTAACTCTTGTAGTTGAACATAAAGGCAGAGAATATGAAATTCATTTTAAGCCCGGAAGAACTACACAACAAGTCTATGGTGAATTGGTAACTCTTTCTTCAAAAGCTATAAAAGCCAAACCAGTAATACCACAAGTTAAAGTTGAAACTGATATTGTAACTGAACTTGAAAAATTACACTCGCTTGCTGAGAAAGGAATTTTAACAAAAGAAGAATTTGAAAAATTGAAAGGCAGATTAATTAATTCAACTACAGAAATTCCAATTGAAAAAATTTCTCCCACACCACTTACAATTGCTAAACCAATTGAAAAACCTAAAACAGTTTTAACTGGAAGATGGAAAGGATATTCAAAGAAGGATTTAGATAAAATGTTTTTAGAAGGAAAAATTAATTACTCGGAATTTAAAGATGCTATTAGTCAATTATAATTTTTAACAAATGTCTTTAACAAATTGCTTAGACATTCTTGCATTACTAATTCAAATTTTCGGAACTGTTTTTATGTTCTGGAATTCACCTGATAATAAAGTTGAAGGCGGATTTATTTTCGCAGGTAATCCTGATTTAGATATTCCAAAAAAAAGAAATCGAAAACTTCAAAGAGGATTTCAGATTTTATGTTTAGGATTTATTGTTCAATTTTTTTCTCTGCTTCTTAAAATTATAATTCAATAAAAAATTCTTCCCGAAAAAAATTAAAGGACAGAAGGGACATTGGGGACAAAAATATTTTCTTCCCTAAAAAACGATTGCAAATCGTAACACTTAGCTCAGCTCGATTGCAAATCGAGCAGAATTTTGGCAAGAATATTTTCTTCGAAAAAAAATGTGGCTAAAGCCAAATACATTTTGAAATTTATTTTCCGTCAGCTAAAGCAGACGGCAATGGATTAGCTGCATTTGTCTTTCAAAAAAAAATACAAGCGTGAATGGTTTACAGATTGCTTCAAAAACTGATTACAGTTTTTTCGCAATGACAGCGTGTGAGCGTGATGATTTCATGGAAGTAAATGAGTGCGTCAGCCGCAAGAGGGATTGAAGGGAAAATCCTTTTTGTGTAATCACAAAAAGATTGGAATGAAAGCCCGACCGCTTGCATTGTAATCAATGCTTGCGGGCTTGCCCTAATAATTATTTAATTCCTCAACGGCTTCCCAGTCTCCAGTGTAAACTTGATTCGCTCCATTGTTTTTTTGGTGGTGACGAGGGAGAGGAATGCTTCGCGCTCGAGGTCGAGGAGGTATTGCTCGCTGACGGTTTGCGGGGAGGTGAGGTCGCCGCCGCACATGACGAAGGCGAGTTTTTCGGATACGAGTTTGTCGTGGGCGCTGATGTAACCACCGGTGAGCATGGCATTGATGCCGGTGTAAAATGCGCCGAGCGCGGAGCGACCGAGCACTGTTATGTTGGTGCGCTGCGCGGGCATGGTATAGCCGGCATGGCTGAGGGCGAGCACGGCATTTTTTGCTTCGGCGATGAGGCGGCTTTGATTGAGCACGATGTGGTCGCGACCGTGTTTTAATATATCCATGTCGAATGCTTCGGCTGCCGAGGTGGCGACCTTGGCGGTGGCAATGCTCATGTAGCGTTTTTGCAATTCGGGAAATTCGATTTCGCCTTCGGCGTAGGCATCGCTGGCGCGCAGGGTCATCTCCTTGCTGCCGCCGCCTGCGGGAATGATTCCGATTCCGAATTCCACGAGCCCGATATAAGTTTCGGCGCCGGCAACTACCTGGTCGGCATGGAGCGTGAACTCGCATCCGCCGCCGAGCGTGAGGTGGTGCGGCGCCACCACCACCGGAATGGCGGAGTAGCGAATGCGCATGCTCGTGTTTTGAAAAATGCGCGCGGCAAATTCGAGCTCGTCGTATTCCTGGTCAATGGCGAGCATGAGCATCATGGCGAGGTTGGCGCCGGCGCTGAAGTTGGCTCCGTCGTTTCCGATAACGAGTCCACGGAAATCTTTTTCGGCAATCTCAATACTCTTGTGCACGGCTTCGAGCACTTCGCTGCCAATGCTGTTCATCTTGGTTCGGAACTCGAGGTTGAGGACTCCGTCGCCGATGTCTGTTAATCGGGTGCCACTATTCTTCCAAACAATTTTATCCGAATGGTTTTCGAGAATGATAAATGCTTCGGTGCCGGGAATGGCTTCGTAATTTTTTGTCGCCGGGTTGTAGCATTTCTTCTTTCCGTTCTCGGTAATGAAGAAGGATTTTTTTCCGGAGGCGAGCATGTCGTAAATCCACTGCGCGGGTTTTTGTCCGGCGGCTTCCATGGCTGTTACACTTTGCTGCACACCGACGGCATCCCACGAAGCAAACGGACCGAGTTCCCAACCGAAGCCGGCAACAAGCGCATCATCGAGGCGATAAATTTCATCGGAGATTTCGGGCACACGATGACTGATGTAAGCAAACAGTCCGTAGAAAAATGCGCGGTAAAAATCTCCGGCTTTGTCTTTTGCAGCGAGCGCGATTCGCATTTTCTCGCGCAGGTCA
>JAHEZG010000233.1 GCA_023251195.1 Chitinophagaceae bacterium
GGAACATTTGCGGCTGCAATAGAAAAACAAAATGCACCATGCGGGTTATCTTCATACACTTCGCTCCCACCTGCAACAAAATCACGGGTGGCAATAATCCCATTTCGGTTTCTGATGGAATCAAATGCAGGATTTACATCTGCATTTAAAAACCCGGCATCAAGGTAAGCGATTAACATTCCGTTTCCTTTAAATCCGGTTTGATGCAATGATTGGCCACGAACCTGGTTGATCTGATCAAACGCAAACCCATAGTAATCATCTGTGCTGCATTCTGTTTTTAATGCACCGATAAATTTTTGCTCCTCCTGATTTTGTGCCGATAAATTTTTTGCAACAGCCTTCATGGATTTTATAAATGGAAATGTATTGATATGAATAAGCGCCAATGAATCAGTGGTAAAAATGGTTACAGAGTTTAACCATTTAGACGAATACAACACCATGACTCCCGTATTTTTTACACTGTCGATATACATTTTTGAAACAGGCAGGTCAAGCGAATCAATTAAAATATTTTGTTTTACTCTGCGTTCAATTGCCTTTGGCGAAAGAAAATTTTCAGGATGGCTGATTGAAAATTGATTGTGGTTTTTATCGGTAAACCGAATCTGATAGCGATAAAAATCAGCTGTTTGCGCTAATGAAAACTGAAAATTAAAAAATGAAAACTGAACTAATACAATGAAAATTATTTTCCGCATGCCTTTAGCCAAATGATTTTATGGCTTTCAAATAAACGACTTTGCAATTGAATTATTTTTTCAACCGGCTCAATGAATTTCTTTAACAGTATATATTACTATGGTTCCTTTTTCAGGATGGTTCCAGGAAGCAGATACATCCTGCTTTGAAACATGCTGTTGAATGCGATAAACCAAACCGAAATTTTTTGCATACACTTCCATCTCCAGGTCCTTCTCAATCAGGTTTTCGTTATCGTATTCGGTAACTGTAACCGTGGAGTCAAATGACAAGCCGTTCAATATTTTCCCCGCATGTACATCTGAATACCTGTACACCCAGCCTGAATAGTTAGCTAACCCATTTGAAGTATCAATGTATTGATTTCCGCTCCAGCTGATGCCATCTGCAATGGGGAAAATCAGTTTTACAAATCGCAGATTTTCTTCTGTTTTTTCGGCGCGCGATTTATTTACCATTGCGCTCCATTCATCGGTTTCAAACCAGTTTAAAGTATCGTTCATTCGGCGGTAACGGCTAATCATAAATGTTTCGCCACCGGCACTGTCGTAAAACGAAGAACTGATTTCTTCCTTGAGCTGAAAGTGGGTGGTGTCGCTCGTCATAGTAACATCATTAAAATGGATGCTATCAACTGTATAAACAATTGACCGACCTACCTGAAGCGGAAAATATTTCTGGTCCTGGTTTACGGTTGTTGCAACCGGATCTTTTTTACAGGAAAAAATTATAACCGAAGACAAAAACAGTAGCGCAAGTGTTTTATTAAATTTCATGTTATTCGCTTTTAACGAAGTGAAAAATTAAATGTTTGCCGCACTACTTTACCAATCAGTTAATGAATATTATTCACAGAATTTTTTAAAGTGTAATGAAATTTGTTTCAAGTGCCCTTCTGAATATTTAATAAATTTTATGGTGGTTTATAAAAACTGAAGAAGTCATATTCCATTAAACCACTGAATATGCCTGTTCAATCTTTTGTGAATGGTTTTAACCACTTATTAGTTGCAAGCAGCACAATTATGGGGTTAGGTTTATTTCACCAAATCAATTATTCAGTATGAACAATGCGAGTCAGGTTAAAAAAAAGACTGTATATACAGGAGTAAATTCAAATGAAAAACAATTGACCGATAAAAACACAATCGTTTCTAACGAACTGCTTCAGTTCTCGCAACTGGTATCGCACTATTTGCGCTCGCCCATTGTGAAAATAAAAAGTATCATGAACCATATAAAAACCGACGAAGTTTTCAATGGCAACGAAGCTGCCCAATCACTCTTTGATCATGTATCGGATGAAGCTGAAAAACTGGATGAAATTATATATGATCTTAATAAAATACTTGAAGTGTATTCAAAACACGAGTTAAAAAAGTATGTAAACTTTAAAAAGAAATTAGCCGAAACCTGCGCATTGCTTGAAAATGAAATCAGAGAAAGCGGGGCAATTCTTCGGTTTGAATTCAGCGATGCCAGGGGTGCTTTTACAGTAAAAGAATATGTGCTTCATCTGCTCCGGAAATTAATTTCAAATGCAATAAAATATCGCTCACATAACCGGCAATTAATTATTACTATAAATTCATTTGACGAAGGAAATTTCACTTGCCTGATGATAAACGACAATGGATTGGGCATTGATTTAAAAAAATATCGGACAAAGGTTTTTGGATTGTACAACAGGTTTCACGATCATGTTAAAGGAAAAGGCACCGGTTTACATCTTGTTAAAGCAGAAACAGAATCGCTTGGCGGAAACATTCAATTGGAAAGCGAGGTGGATGTGGGTACCACCTTTAAAATTTATTTTCCGAAATTTTAATTTTCAATCCACCTCAGTTAGAATTCTGCGGAACAGAATTTTCAATTACCAATAAGTTCACAACCTAAATTTTTATGATGAACCAGTTTAAAAAAGCATTTTTAATTGATGATGATTCAATAACCAATATTCTGAACGAGAAAATAATTTTAAAAAATCAACTGGTTGATTCGGTGCAACAATTTACGAATCCGCTTGAAGCTTTAAGAGATTTACGCTACCTGCTCCGTGAGGCATCGGCGTTGGATTTTCCTGATCTTATTTTTTTAGACATAAACATGCCTGAAATGGATGGTTGGAAATTTTTAGACGAATTGCTTTCCATTTCACAAATTGATTTTAATAAGTGCAAGGTAATTATGCTTTCGTCGTCAATTGACATTGCCGATATTCAAAAGTCCATTTCCTATTCAGTCATTTCAAAATACATTACAAAACCGCTGACTCCCGATAAGTTGGAGTGCATTCGAAAAGAGGAGCAACCCTTGCTTCATTTTGAAACATAAAAAAAGCTGACTAAATTTCTTCAGTCAGCTTATAAAATAATTTTTTTAAAAAATTATCCCGCAACTAATTTTTTATAGCGGAATCTTTTCGGTGGGGCATCGCCTAATTTCTTGTGCTTGTGTTCTTCATAATCAGAAAAACTTCCTTCGAAGAATACAACCTTTGAATCACCTTCAAAAGATAAAATGTGAGTCGCCACGCGATCTAAAAACCAACGGTCGTGCGAAATAATTACGGCGCAACCGGCAAAATCATCTAACGCTTCTTCCAGCGCGCGCATGGTATTTATATCCAGATCATTGTTCGGTTCATCTAACAACAACACATTCGCTTCCTGCCGAAGTGATAATGCCAGGTGCAAACGATTTCTTTCTCCACCACTCAGCACTTCAATTTTCTTTTCCTGGTCCTGCCCGTTGAAGTTGAACTTGCCCACATAAGCACGCGAGTTCAGTTTTGTTTTTCCAAATTCTATGTATTCATTTCCGCCACTCACTTGCTGCCACACAGTTTTGTTTGGATCAATATCAGCGTGTTGCTGATCAACATAAGAAAGTTTTACAGTTTCACCGATAGCAATAGTTCCACTATCCGATTTTTCGCTTCCTAAAATCATGCGGAACAAAGTTGTTTTACCGGCGCCGTTCGGTCCAATGATTCCAACGATTCCGTTTTGCGGTAACTTGAATGATAAATTTTCATACAACAATTTATCACCGAAACTTTTACTCACATTATCGAACTCAATCACATTGGCACCTAATCGTGGGCCGGGTGGAATGTAAAATTCCAACTTCGCTTCTTTCTCGCGAACTTCTTCACCAGCCATTTTATCATAATTCTGCAATCGCGATTTCGATTTTGCCTGTCGCCCTTTTGCACCCATGCGCACCCACTCCAGTTCGCGCAATAAATTTTTACGGCGCTTGCTCTCCACTTTTTCTTCCATTGCTAATCGTGCAGCTTTCTGCTCCAACCATAAAGTATAATTTCCTTTCCACGGAATTCCTTCGCCGCGATCTAATTCTAAAATCCAACCAGCAACATTATCCAGGAAATAACGATCGTGCGTAATGCAAATCACAGTTCCTTTATAATCGTGCAGGTGTTGCTCCAACCACAAAACCGATTCAGCATCTAAGTGATTCGTAGGTTCATCCAACAATAAAATATCGGGAGTCTGCAACAGCAAGCGACACAAAGCAACGCGTCTTCTTTCACCTCCACTCAGTGTTTCAACTGATGAATCTCCATCGGGACATTGCAGTGCATCCATTGCGCGTTCCAGTTTCGAATCTATTTCCCATCCATCGCAGGCTTCAATTTTCTCCTGCAAATTTCCCTGGCGCGTGAGCAGCTTATCCATTTCGGCATCGCTCATCGGCTCGCTGAATTTGTTGCTCACTTCTTCAAACTCACGCAACAGATCCATTACAGGCTTTACTCCTTCCTGCACAATTTCTTTTACTGTTTTTGTTTTGTCGAGTTCAGGTTCCTGCGCTAAATAGCCAACAGAATATTCCTTACTGAACTCAACCTTGCCAACATAATTATTATCGAGTCCCGCTATGATTTTTAAGAGTGTTGATTTACCCGAACCGTTTAAACCTACGATTCCAATTTTTGCTCCGTAATAAAACGAGAGGTAAATATCTTTTAGCACTTGCTTGTTTCCGGGGTAAATTTTTCCGACACCAAGCATGGAGAAAATTATTTTCTGATCAGCCATTTGATTTTATTTTTTAAGTGTTGTTCTGTTTTTTTCGGGAGGCGCAAATGTAAACTTCAAATGATAAAATAAATCGGAAGCAAAAATTATCACTTGAAATCACTTTCAGTATTTTTCATTACCATCAACTTATTTACTTTACCCGCTCGAATAGCTACAAGAAAACATGAAACTGAAATCACTCGTCCTCCTTTTTAATCTTTCATTTCTAATTTTTAATTTATCAATAGCGCAAACTTATCCGGTCATACATCAATCGCGACCAAGAATTTATATTGACTCCACACGATTTGCATGGCTCACAACAAATATTACTTCGGGTGATTGTCAAACCACTTACAATTCATTTCACAATGCGGTTTATAATAATTGGTACAACGATCCTCAGCTTTACTTACTCGGCAGTGATTCTACTTTATGGACATGGGATTTTAATTCAAACTGGGAGCCGTACCAGATAAAATTTGTTCCATCGCTTTTTAAAATCAATGGCGACACTTTGGAATTAAAGCGTTGCCGATATCTAATCACGCAATTAAATAATCGTTTCGATACACTTGACTTTGCAAATTACAGTTGGTACACCAATGAAGATTGCATACGCGATTTCAGTGATGCAGGAGGCATGTTGCTTGATTGGTGCTACAATGATATTCCGCAAGTAATGCGACAACACCTAGCGCAGAATTATTACAAGGTTGCGCGATACTTCATGAATACATACATTACTTCCACTTCCGGAAACAGTTATGTAAGCAGTCACAATGCGTGGAATACTTTTTATGCAAATCAATATACACTCGTGCTTGCGCATGCTGATGGATTAACTGCTTTGCAACAGGATACAGTGCAGCAGTGGTATGAAATTACTTATGATAAATGGATGAATGGTTTCAATCCATGTTACAGTTATTATCGTGATGATGATGGTGGTTGGAACTGGACTGCCGCTTATGCAATGTGGAGTCTGGTTGATCAATTTCAGTTATTTGAAAACATGCGCATTGCAACCGGCAATGATTTTTACAATGAATTATCGTGGGTAAAAAATTCTATTAATCAGTACTGGTATTTTATTCAGCCAGATGGTTGGACCATAAACTGGGGAGATGGATTTTCGAATTTGCAGGGCGACAGAGTTACTTACTTACACGCAAGATATTTTAATGATGTTCGAAGTCAGTGGTTGGCACAGTATTATTCATTGCCACAAAACATAACATGGACATGGCCCATTTATCAGAAGCTGATGTACAAAGATTTTACAATGCCAACAGTGACCAAGCCTGACATTGCGCATGATTGGTTCAGTGATAAAACAGGATTGAGTGTGAGCCGTACCGGTTGGGACAGCAGTGCAACATTGGTTTGGATGTTTAATTCACCAAGTAAAAAAGCAGCGCACGAGCATCGCGATAACAATTCATTCTGCATTTATAAAAATTCTCCGCAAATAATTAACTCCGGTTATTATGATTCGTACGGAAACAGTCATTATGTAAATTATTACATGCGCACCATTGCCAACAACAGTATTTGCGTATATGATTCAAGTGAGCAATACACCAATTGGGGAGTAAATGTGAGCAACGATGGCGGGCAAAATGAATCACCAACATTAATGAACTTCACAAATATTTCGGAACCGCAATTTCAAAAAGGCAAGTGG
>JAHEZG010000234.1 GCA_023251195.1 Chitinophagaceae bacterium
GATGGATGCTGAGCACAAAGAGAAAAAACTGAATGAAATTAAAACACGATTGAATCAACAACTTTATGATTTCCAACAAAAAAAATCGACGCCATCAGGGGAGATTTGGGTACAAGTTTCTTCTGATAAAACAATCACAACAAAATTTTATATCACTTACTTAGTGAATAATGCAGGCTGGACTCCTGAGTATGATGTGCGTGCTGATAAAGTAAATGCGCCAATTACACTCAACTACAAAGCTGCCATTTGGCAAACAACAGGTGAAGATTGGAAAGACATAAAACTCAAACTCTCCACCGGAAACCCAACTGCAGGCGCAGCGGGTCCTGTATTTTCTACCTGGTTCATGGATTATTATTATGGAAACAATGGAACTTATCAGAATGATATATCTTATGATATGAACATAAATGGAGCAAGAGGGTATTCACCTTCAGCACCAATTTCAATGCAGGAAGTTGTTGTAACCGGACAAAATAAAAAATCAAAAGACAGTGAAACAACATCTTCATATACGAGTGTAACACAGTCCACTCTTTCTACTGAGTTTGATATCAAATTGGCTTCAACAATTCCATCCGGTTCTGATGTTCATCGCGTCAATATTGGTGATTACGCAATGGATGCTTCGTACGATTATTATTCGATTCCAAGAATTGACAAGGATGTGTTTCTGAATGCGCACATTGCTGATTGGGAGAAATTGAATTTGTTGGATGGCTCAGCAAATGTGTTTTTTCAAGGAGCGTATGTTGGTCAGAGTTACATCAATGCGAATCAAACTAACGATACTTTAGAGATGTCATTAGGTCGTGATAAGAATGTGATTCTTACTCGAGAGAAATTAAAAGATTTTACAAAAGAGAAATTCATTGGTGGAAAATATCGTCAGAGTGTTACTTATGAAATTAAAGTGAAAAACACAGAGCCAACTGAAATCAGCCTGGATGTGATTGAACAAGTTCCAATCTCAGCAAATGCAGAAATAAAAATTACACTCGATGATGCTGGCGGCGCAACTTATAATATTGAAACAGGAAAGCTATTATGGAAACAAAAACTCGCACCGGGAGAAGAAAAGAAAATTCAATTCTCAATTACCGTAGAATTTCCTGAATCGAAAAAAGTTTATTGTCCGAGGTTTTAAAAATTTCATTTATGAAATTTCAATTTGTACCTTTCATTCATTCTTAAAAAAGATAATTAATTATAAAAAAAAATGGGCTCCAAAATTTTGGAGCCCATTTTTTTTATGCATCATAAATTATTAATCAAATTTCAAATCCAATGCTAATCCGCGCAACTCGTGCACCAATACATTGAACGATTCAGGCACAGTAGGCTTCGGAGGATTTTCACCCTTCACAATAGCTTCGTATGCTTTAGAGCGACCAACAATATCATCAGACTTAATGGTCAACAACTCCTGCAGAATGTTTGCAGCACCATAAGCTTCGAGCGCCCAAACCTCCATCTCTCCAAAACGCTGACCTCCAAATTGTGCTTTACCACCAAGAGGTTGTTGTGTAATGAGTGAGTAAGGACCAATGCTACGCGCATGCATCTTATCATCCACCATGTGCGAAAGTTTCAACATGTATATAACACCCACTGTTGCTTTTTGGTGGAAACGATCGCCGGTTTCACCATCATACAAGAATGTTTGTCCAAAATCCGGAAGGTTTGCCTTTTTAATATATGCATCAATTTCTCCAAGATTTGCTCCATCGAAAATCGGAGTAGCGAACTTCACACCTAATTTTTTACCAGCCCACCCAAGTACAGTTTCGTAAATCTGTCCAAGGTTCATACGGGAAGGTACACCAAGTGGATTTAATACCACATCCACAGGCGTTCCGTCTTCAAGGAAAGGCATGTCTTCAACACGCACAATCTTGGCAACGATTCCCTTGTTTCCGTGACGACCTGCCATCTTATCTCCTACTTTCAACTTGCGCTTCTTTGCAATATATACCTTGGCCAATTTCAAAACTCCAGAAGGCAATTCATCGCCAATTGATATATTGAATTTCTCTCGTTTAAATCTACCAAGTTCCTCGTTGTACTTAATCTGGAAATTATGAAGTAATACTTTTATCAAGTTGTTTTCAGCTTCATCCGCAGTCCAGTCAGTAGGATCTACCTGAAGGAAATCAACCTCGCCTAATGCTTTAGCAGTGAACTTCACTCCTTTTGCAATCACCACTTCGCGATACAGATTGTTTATGCCTTTCGAAGTTTTGTCTTTCAACAACTTCAACAATTTCTCAATCAGAATATCTTTTAAATTATCAGCAGCTTTTTCAAACTCCTTGTCTAATTTATCAAGTGCAGTTTTTTCTCGAACTTTAGAGTTTTTATCTTTCTTAGCGCGCGCAAATAATTTTTTATCAATAACAACACCATCAGTACTTGGTGGTGCTTTTAATGATGCATCTTTTACATCACCGGCTTTATCGCCGAAAATTGCACGAAGCAATTTTTCTTCAGGAGTTGGATCGGTTTCACCTTTGGGTGTAATTTTTCCAATCAAAATATCACCTTCGCCTACATGCGCTCCCACACGAATGATTCCATTTTCATCAAGATTACGAGTAGCATCTTCACTCACATTTGGAATATCCTGTGTTAATTCTTCTTCGCCAAGTTTGGTATCACGAACTTCAATTTCATATTCATCAATGTGTATACTCGTGAATATATCTTCGAGTACAACGCGTTCAGAAATTACTATAGCATCCTCGTAGTTATAACCCTTCCAAGGCATGAAAGCAACCTGCATATTCTGTCCAAGAGCCAATTCACCCTTTTCGGTTGCATACCCTTCGCAAAGAATTGTTCCTGATTTAACCTTATCGCCTTTTTTAACAATTGGTTTAATGTTAATACAAGTACTTTGGTTGGTCTTACGGAACTTTAACAGTTTATAAATCTTAACATCATCTTCGAAACTTACCAATTGTTGTTCGGCAGTTCTTTCGTAACGAACATGAATTTCATTGGCGTCAACATATTCAACAACTCCATTTCCTTCTGCATTAATAAGCATACGGCTATCAAGAGCAGATTTACGCTCTAATCCTGTTCCGACAATAGGCGAAGAAGGACGAAGCAGCGGTACAGCTTGCCGTTGCATATTAGATCCCATCAATGCACGGTTGGCATCATCGTGTTCCAAGAAAGGAATTAAGGAAGCACTTACTCCTACAATCTGGTTCGGTGCAACATCCATGTATTCTACTTTCTCAGGTTCAACAATCGGGAAATCTCCCTGCTGACGGCATTTTACTTTTTCTTCTTCAAATTTTCCTTTTGAATCAATTGGAATATTTGCTTGTGCAATTACTTTATCATCTTCCTCCTCAGCCGTCAGGAACTGAACTTTCTTTTTATCAACTCCACCATTGTTTACTTTCAGGTATGGAGTTTCAATAAATCCCTTGTCATTCACTTTAGCGTGAACACAAAGAGTGGAAATCAAACCGATGTTTGGTCCTTCCGGAGTTTCAATGGTACACAACCTACCGTAGTGAGAATAGTGAACATCTCGAACCTCAAAACCTGCACGCTCTCTTGATAAACCGCCGGGCCCAAGTGCCGAAATACGGCGCTTGTGAGTGATCTCGGAAAGAGGATTTGTCTGATCTAAGAATTGCGATAACTGACTGGTTCCAAAGAATGAATTGATAACAGAAGAAAGAGTTCTTGCATTAATCAAATCGATAGGAGTAAATACTTCATTGTCACGAACATTCATTCGCTCGCGAATGGTACGAGCCATACGCGCAAGACCAACACCGAACTGCGCATACAATTGCTCTCCAACTGTACGAACACGACGATTGCTTAAATGGTCAATGTCATCAATCTCGGCTTTACCATTTACTAATTGAACCAGGTATTTAACAATTGCAATAACATCAGCTTTTGTTAAAACTTTTTTCTCAATGTGCTCCTGTGTGCCAAGCTTGCGGTTGATTTTATAACGACCTACTTCACCTAAATCATAACGCTTATCAGAGAAGAATAACTTATCAATAATTCCACGGGCCGTTTCATCATCAGGTGCATCAGTACCGCGCAACTGGCGATAGATATACTGACATGCTTCCAACTCCGAGTTCGATGTATCTTTATTTAAGGTGTTATAAATTATTGAGTAATCTACTCCGGCTGTTTCCTTTTGAAGAATAACGGTTTCAATTTTTGTCTCAATAATCTGTTCAATGTTCTTTTCAGTTAAAACAACATCGCGCTCCAGGATAACCTCGTTACGCTCGATGGTTACAACTTCACCTGTATCTTCATCCACGAAATCTTCCACCCAGCTTCTTAAAACACGGGCAGCTAAACGGCGACCAATTTGTTTCTTTAAAGATTCTCTTTTAGCAGAAACTTCATCAGATAGGTCAAACAATTTCAGAATCTCACTATCAGTATCATAACCGATTGAACGCAATAATGTGGTAACCGGGAATTTCTTCTTACGGTCGATATAAGCGAACATCACATTGTTAATGTCAGTCGCAAATTCCATCCACGCTCCTTTGAAAGGAATTACGCGGGCGGAATAAATTTTAGTACCATTAGGGTGCAATGATTGTCCAAAGAACACTCCCGGTGAACGGTGTAACTGGCTGACAACTACGCGTTCAGCACCATTCACTACGAAGGTTCCTTTAGGAGTCATGTACGGAATGTTTCCAAGGAAAACATCCTGAACAATAGTCTGGAAATCGATGTGCTCTTCGTCGTTACACGACAATCTGAGTCGTGCCTTTAACGGCAAACTGTAAGTTAACCCACGCTCAATACACTCCTCAATATCATACCGTGGCGGGTCAATGTAGTAATCCAAAAATTCCAATACGAAAATATTCCGTGCATCAGAAATAGGAAAGTTCTCCTGAAACACACGAAAAAGACCTTCCCCCTTTCTACTTTCGGGAGTGGTCTCTAACTGAAAAAAGTCCTTAAAGGACCCAACCTGAATATCTAAAAAATCAGGATAATCTATTCCGAATTGCAGCTTGCCGAAATTTACTCTTTCTTTATTTGATGCCATGAATTGGAAAAGTTCTTTTATTAAAAATGAAAAAAGTAGGCATGGCAAAAAGCCATACCTACTGTACTATTTCAAAAGTAGAAATTACTTAATTTCAACTTCAGCTCCCGCTTCTGTTAATTTAGCTTTCAAAGATTCAGCATCTTCTTTTGATACACCTTCTTTAACTGGTTTCGGAGCGCCATCAACTAAGTCTTTAGCTTCTTTCAACCCTAAACCGGTTAATTCTTTTACGATTTTAACAACTGTTAATTTTTGTGCACCGCCGCTTTTCAAAATAACATCAAAAGATGTTTTTTCTTCAGCTGCTGCAGCGCCACCGCCTGCACCACCGGCCATCATAACAGGAGCTGCTGCTGCTGGTTCGATGCCATAATCGTCTTTCAATATTTTTGCAAGATCGTTAACTTCTTTAATTGTTAAGCTTACAAGTTGCTCAGCAAATGCTTTTAAGTCTGCCATTTTAAATTTAATTTAATTTGTTGTTTTTAAAAATTAGTTAGTTCGGTTTTCCAATGTTTTAAGTATGCCGGCCAATTTGCTTCCACTGGATTGGAGAGCAGAAACCACATTCTTAGCAGGTGACTGTAACAAGCCGATAATTTCTCCAATGAGTTCATTTTTCGACTTGAGTGAAGCGAGCGAGTCAATCTGCTTATCGCCAATGAATATAGCCGTATCAATGTAGGCGGCTTTCAGAATGGGTTTTTCATTTGTTTTGCGAAACTCCTTTATAACTTTTGCAGGAGCATTGGCAACTTCTGAAAACCAAATTGATGTTGGACCATGAAGTGCATTGAGCAATTCAGCATCAGTAACATTATTGGCTTCAAGGGCTTTGCGAATCAAAGTGTTTTTAGCCACTCTGATTTTCACACCGCTTTTAAAACAAAGGCGGCGGAGTTTATTAATATTTGCAACACTTAAGTTGGATGTATCGGCAAGGTAAAAAGTAGTCTTGGTTGAAAACTCTTCTTTTAACTCGGCAAGCGTTACATTCTTTTCTGCTTTTGTCATATCAATTAGTTAGAGCTTAGAGTTTTAACATCCACTGCAAGACCGGGACTCATGGTGCTTGCCAATGTAACAGACTTCACGTATTGTCCTTTAGCTGAAGATGGTTTCATCTTAATCACTCTGTTTATTAACTCGTGAGCGTTTTCGTTTATTTTTTCTTTGGTAAATGAAACACGACCAATAGAGGCGTGAATGATTCCCTGCTTGTCAACACGGAAAGAAATTTTTCCACCTTTTACTT
>JAHEZG010000011.1:0-6632 GCA_023251195.1 Chitinophagaceae bacterium
TGGCAGGAACACACTTGCGCTCGAATAAAAAATAACAATTAATAGCAGTGTAAAAGGTGTTTTCAAACGAGGGACTAATTGCACTGTAACTTTGGTTCTTGAAAATTATTGTGTGAACTGAAAAATTTATTTTAAGGGGGCGCAAAATAAGAATGCAATTGTAATTGAACAGTAAAAACAGATTAGCGCTCAACGATTACTTTTGCCCGCGTGACTGAAAAAAGTAAAACCATTGCTTATCACACCCTTGGCTGCAAATTAAATTTTGCAGAAACCTCCACCATTGCCCGTAATCTTGAAAAAGAAGGATTCAACAAGGTGAAATTTGATGAAGCTGCCGATATTTATTTAATCAATACCTGTTCGGTTACTGAAAATGCAGATAAAGAAACACGCACTATTGTTAAACGCGCTTTGCGAAATTCTCCTGCTGCTAAAATTGTGGTGACAGGTTGTTACGCTCAACTGAAACCCGAAGAGATTGCCTCAATAGAAGGGGTGGATTTAGTGGTCGGAACAAACGACAAATTCAATCTCTCGAAATATTTTTCGCAATTGCCTGAAGAAAAAGTGCATGGCGAGAAAGCAATCTTCTTTAGTTGCGATATAAGTGAAGTAAATTTTTTTAAAAGCAGTTATTCTTTGGGCGAACGCACACGGGCTTTTCTGAAAGTGCAGGATGGTTGTGATTACTCCTGTACTTATTGCACCATTCCTTTAGCAAGAGGAAAGAGCCGTAGCGACTCTATTGCCAATGTTGTGAAACAGGCAGAAGAATTAGCACAATCGGGAATAAAGGAAATTGTTTTAACGGGAGTTAACATCGGAGATTTCGGAATTCATTTAGATAATCAGCAGGGTTCGAACGGAGACACTGTTACACCCCAACGAAACGAAAACTTTTTTGAACTTATTCAGGCATTAGATAAAGTAACGGGCATCGAACGATTCCGGATTTCATCTATTGAACCGAATTTGCTGAAGGATGAAATGATAGATTTTGTGGCTGGTTCGAAAAAATTCATGCCTCACTTTCATATTCCGTTACAGTCCGGTGCTGATGAAATATTAAAAGGAATGAAGCGCCGGTACTTGCGTGATACTTACATCAGTCGCGTTAAAAAAATAAAAAGTGTGATGCCTCATGCGTGCATTGGTGTGGATGTGATTGTGGGTTTCCCCGGCGAAACGGACGAACTGTTTAAAGAGACTGTAGATTTTATTTCTTCATTGGATGTTTCTTACCTGCATGTGTTCACTTATTCGGAGCGGGCGAATACTGAAGCAGCTTCGATGACCGAAAAAATTCCAATGCGCATTCGTCAGGAGCGAAATAAAATTCTTCGTCAGCTTTCTGAAAAAAAACGAAATCATTTTTATGCTGAACACATTGGCGAAACACGCAATGTACTTTTCATGATGAATGAAGAAGACGGAATGCTCGAAGGTTTCAGTGATAATTATTTAAAAGTGAAAGCACCATTTGACTCTGCTTTTACTAACCGAGTTGTTCCTGTTACACTTGTGTCGTGCGAAGATGATTATGTTGATGGAGTGATTGCAGATTTCAAATTACAGATTGCAGATTAATTTTTACTTCGGAAAAAAAATGAGGTCTTCATCAATCACATCTTTCATCATTCTGATATTCTTTATTTCTTGTGAAAATCCTGTAAAGAAACAAATCGAAAGTGCGCCGGAGATTTCAAATTCAAAGTCATTGCCTGATAAAATTCAATCTGCTGATACATTAAAAACTCCGATTGAAAAGACTGTAAAAAGTATTGACAGTTTTTTACTTAAGTCTTTCGACATATTTGAATTCAAGAAAAGGATAGAAAAAGGAAATAGTGGTGGTGCAAGTAAAAGAACATACTATTTTAAACCCGGGTATAAAGGATTTTATTATTGTTTTTCTCTTTTTCATGATTTGAAAGGATATATGGGAAACAGAAAAGAATATATTTTTAAAGGAGGAGAAACGGGTTTAGAAATTATCACCTTTAAGCAGTATGGTAAGTATCAAAACGATTATTTAGACCCGACAGAAGAGTTGATACAAATAAAAACACAAATGAACTTTTTCGACTTACCAGAACTTGCGTTTGTCGGACTTGATAAAATCGACTTGAAGGAAAGACTTGGTGAACCCTCATTCGAGAAGGAAGGTTGTCTTGTTTATACACACAAGGACAGAGCTTTGATTCTTGGTTTAAATAGCGGAAGAGTGAAGTGGCTTAAATATGTTCACCTGAATACTGAATTGACAAGTGATAAAACAATTGCTAAACTTTACAGTGAATGATGAATGCTTTTATTCCATTTTCTTTTCCGTGCAACCCATTTTTAATTTTTCATCTTTAATTTTTAATTTCAAAAAATGTTTCCAACGCTCGGTGATTTAGTAAAAAGTTTAACGGGAATTGATTTATCGTTCCTCTATATTTTCCAGATGTTCGGGCTGATGATGGCGGTGGCTTTTTTATCCGCTGCTTATGTATTGTTCAAAGAACTGGCTCGAAAAGAAAAACAAGGATTGTTGCAACCAATTATCCGAAGCACTGTGGTTGGTTCACCGGTAACTCCTTTTGAATTAATATTAAATGCAGTAATGGGTTTTGTAATCGGGTTTAAAGTGATAGGCATCTTTTTCAATCTCTCCATTTTCACTGCTAATCCGCAGGCATTTGTTTTCTCCACGCAGGGAAGCTGGATAGGCGGAATTGCAATTGCCGCATTTTTTTCTTACTCCAAGTATTACGAAAAGAAAAAACAACTATTACCCGAACCGAAAACCGAAACCCTTACTCTTTATCCGAGCCAACTGGTGAGCGAGATTGTGATTTATGCTGCCATCTTCGGATTGATTGGCGCAAAGATTTTCGATAACCTGGAAAACCCGCAGTTCTTTATGGAGCATCCGATCGAAGCCATGATTTCTTTCAGCGGACTCACCTGGTATGGCGGATTAATTCTGGCGGCCGGAGCCATTATTTATTACTGCATTAAAAATAAAATTCCGGTGGTGCACATGGCCGATGCCATGGCGCCAACTTTGATACTCGGTTATGCGGTTGGCCGCATTGGCTGCCAGCTTGCCGGCGATGGCGATTGGGGAATTAATAATACCTCACCCAAGCCATCAATGCTTTCTTTTCTTCCCGATTGGATGTGGGCTTACAAGTTTCCGCACAATGTAATTAACGAGGGAGTGCCCATTGAAAATTGCATTGGCAAGCACTGTTATGAATTACCGGTTGCAGTTTATCCAACTCCGTTTTACGAAGTGCTGATGTGTTTATTTATTTTCGGGGTGTTGTGGTTTTTACGCAAGCGGATTACCACGGCGGGGTTGCTGTTCAGCATCTACTTAATATTAAATGGCATCGAACGATTCTCGATTGAGCAGATTCGTGTGAACTCGCAATATCATTTTTTCGGCATCTCTCCCACGCAGGCAGAAATTATTGCGGTGCTGATGGTGCTGGTGGGTATTGCCGGAATTATCTGGACAACTAACAGAAGGAAGAAAATGATTGGGTGAAATTATTTGAGTTGTTGGTTGGGAACCCAACAACAGTTGGAGAAAATTATTGAGGATGAAAGATTTCTTTTGAAGGATGTATTCTTCCAATATCATCATCTGCTATGCTTGAATAGTCAGAACAAAAAATCCAATATTCATTTTTGATTTGTGTGTCTTCTGACAACCTGATTTTCATCGAATACTTTTTTGAAATTAAAATAAAATCTTCTTTACCTACATGATCAGAATGATGGTCTCCTACAAATTGCATTTTATCTAACTCAGCTGCAATTATTTTTGATGAATCATCGGAGAGTTTTAATCCATTGCAAAAAATAATTAAGTCTGAAGATTTAAGTCTTTCATGAAATTCTATTTTAATATGAGAAGTCAAAATAAATTCAGCAACAAAAAATAAAATAATTGAAAAAATCAGTTGAACTAGTAAACCCAAAGACCAATTGAAAAATAAATTTTTTGGATTGTGGACTCCTAATTTTAAATAAAGCCAAATAAATAAAACAGGTATTGCAAGTATCAGAGAAATAAATATCCAGTAATGTAGAATATTAGAAACTGCATTTAAAAAATCATTCATTTATTCTTTCATTTTTTTCATACTCCCCTCATCTTCCCATCAAACATACTAAAGTTCTGATTGATATTTTGTGGGTTTGAAGGAGAATCTCAGAAGCACTGATTAAACGGAAGAAAAGTCTGAGTAAGTGACATTTAATTTTCAGAACTGTTTCCATTCTAAAGGCCCACCACAACCTGTTATTATTACTTTAGAGAGAGAATCGCTAAAAGTTTTTACAATATCTTCCTGAATATTCTTCCAGTTTTCAAATTCTTGCTCACAAGAAACATGACAAGTAATAATTTCTGAATTGTTGAAAATGTAAACAGCTGGAATTGTTTGAAGGACCTTAATGTATTTCCTTGTAATCACTGAATCACACATCAGTGGAAAGCAAGTCGCTAATCTATTCCATGCCGCTTTTGCTGTTTCTTCATTCGGATATTCATAGAAAGCAAAATAGAGTCGCTGATAAGCAACCTGATCGTATAAATTGATAAATGATTTTTTACTTTTCAGTGTTTCTTTTTTTATCCATGAATGTTTTGTTTCATCTAGAGTTCTTTGATAACCATTCGCAGGTAATGTTTCGTTTGAGTTCGAATAATCCTTCTCATATTTTTTTAGAAATGTTTCAGTCTTGATTTTAAAATCATCAGAGAAATTCGCTGGCTTGAAAGAAAGTAACCCTAAAAAAAGTATTGCAAGTATTTTCTTGTCCTTCATATCGCTAACCTAATTATTTTTTTCACTACCGAAATGAAACTTTGTACAATCGGAATAAAGTTCCGATTGTTGTTTTGTGGGTTTGAATGAATTGTCTGAATTAGGATTTATAGGATTAACTGATTATAGGATTTTGCTGCAAGTGTATTCATCCTTTTATCCTGAAATCTTTTAATCTTAATTCAGATGATTAGGATTTTCAGGAGGCACTGAGTAAACGAATGAAAAGTTTTCGCGGATGGCAAGGAATGATAGAGGAAATATTTTTTTTGATGAAGAAAAATTTTACTGTCTATCGCGTTCCCACATTTTAGTTTTGAAATTATAAATTATTGATTCACCTAATCCGGCTCCATAATAAACAATATAAGTAGTGTCGTTTTTCTTAGTGTAATAAATTGGTCCATCATCTTTTTCAATAACTCCAAGTTCAGTTAAATTATCAGGAAGGTGCCCATTTGCTTTTTTATAATTTTCAATTTTCGCAATTATTTCTTCTCCTAATTTTTGTTTCTTATCAATACATGAAGTTAAAAAGCAAAATGAAATAACAAGTGTGATTAAATTCAAAAGTTTCATTCCTATTCCTGTTTTATAATTTTAAAGTTCCGATTGCTATTTTGTGGGTTTGAAGGGATTGTCTGAATTAGGATTTGCAGGATTATCTGATTAAAGGATTTTGTTGCAATTGTATTCATCCTTTCATCCTGAAATCTTTTAATCCTAATTCGGATGATTAGGATTTTCAGAATCACTGATTAAATATATTAATGCTGCTCGGTTCCAAACTGTGCAGAGTTGGGGTGTAAGATTTAGACTCATTCAACTCCTTATTTGTATTTACTCCTAAAACGACTCGTTAAAATTATTTAGGTGGATCAATGCCAATCATTATATAAAGATAAAGAGGTTCGGGCACACCTTTCAGCACAATAGTCATTCGCTCAAACTCATTGTGTACGGCAAAAGATTTTTGAAGATTGATAAATGAACCTGCACTAGCAAAAGTCAGAGGTGAAACATAACCATACTTGTAAATAAAATATTCAAGCACTGTTTTTTCTATTTCATATTTCTTTTTTCCGTCGCAGGATTTTACCACTACCTCAGCCGCCGTATCATTTATCATGGAATCACCTACAAACCGCCCCATATCTCCAATGAGAAATGAATCAACTGTAACTGTATCCATCACAACCTTACCAGAAGCCATGGTATCAGGATTTTGGTTGGAAGAATAACTGATATGTTCGCCATACTCCGCTGTTTTTCCAAGAAAATAAATTTTATAATAGCATTTGAATTCAGAAGAATCTGTCACAATAAATTTCTGTGCTTTGCAAATTGTTGCAGTTAGATAAAGAAGAAGAAAAAAAACTGTGGTTTTAAGCATAAATCAACTTACCCAACAATTAAACATGGCAATCATTTCCCATTTTCCATTTGTTAATTTATAAATATAAAAACCACCATCTCCACAAAGACCACCGCAATGATAGCTTTCATAAAAAAGGCACATGGTTTTGTCCAGATTAAAAACGGGAATTGAGTAAGTATAATATCCGGCTTCATGCTCCTTATCATATTCTTTCCATCCCTCGCCGCCCCGTCTGAAATATTTCCTTATCGCCGCTCTTTTAAGAATGATTGCGCCGGTCATTTGTTCTTCATTCCATCTGAACCTTTTCGAATCTTTTATTTGCTGCCGCATATATGATTTATCATCAGCAGAAAACGATGTAAAACTATTGGGTATTAAAAATGGAAATTCAGATAGTGAATCAACATCCTGAAAAATGG
>JAHEZG010000011.1:6642-25793 GCA_023251195.1 Chitinophagaceae bacterium
GCGATCAACAACATTTAATAAATAAAACGGCTCAATAGAATCAAGATTGACTAATGAATTGAAGAAATCATAGTAATGCTGTTTTGTAATTTTAGTCTGTGCTGTGCAAACTTTTACACTCAGATATAGAAAAATAAAAATTACTGTGGGTTTAAGCATAGATGGTATTCAAACTTAATATGGTTTCTGTAATTGCAGTTAAATGTCAGAATTAAGATTCGCAGGATTAAGGGATTGAAGGATTTTTTGTTCTGCCATCCTCTCATCCTGAAATCCTATAAATCTTAATTCAGACAATTGCAGTAAGAAAATTTAAACAGGAGTCATAAGAGTATGTTAGGAGTAATAGGAGTTAAACTCCTATTACTCCTTTTTTGTATTTACTCCTAAAACACCCAGTTAAAATTACTTAGCAGGGTCATCAACAACTAAAAATATATCCCCTTATACTTCTTCCTTGCATAATTCATAAAATGGTTAAAGTTGAGTGGCTCGCCGGTTATGCGCTCGCACAATTCGCGCGCAGTGTAGCGGCGACCATGCACATGTATCTTCTCGCGCAGCCATTCGCGCAGAGGAAGCAACTCTCCTCTTTCAATCTGTTCATTCAAACCCGTAATTTCCTTAACGGCCTGGTTGAAAAACTGCACGGCATAAAAACTACCGAGCGAGTAAGTGGGGAAATAACCAATGCTTCCATGGCTCCAGTGTATATCCTGTAACACCCCCTTGTTATCATTTGGCACTTCTACATTCAAATATTCTTTGTATCGCGCATTCCATATTTCAGAAAGATCTTTCACCTGAATAGATTTATCCATCAATCCTTTTTCAATTTCAAACCGCACCATAATGTGGAAATGATAAGTGAGTTCATCGGCTTCCACACGAACGAAACTTGGATGCACTTTATTTATTCCTTTATAAAAATCTATATCACTCACATCTTTCAGTGAATCAGAAAAAATAGTTTTCAGTTTCGGAAAATTCCCTTTCCAGTAACTGTAACCTCTTCCCACAAGATTCTCCCACAGCCGCGATTGCGATTCATGTATGCCGAGCGACACCGCTTCGCCCAGCGGAAGTCCGTAATTCTCCACCAGTAATCCCTGCTCGTACAGCGCATGTCCACCCTCGTGAATGCAACTCCACAACATGGTATTAAAATCATTTTCATTCACACGCGTTGTAACACGAACATCCTGCATGCTGAAGTTGGTGGTGAACGGATGCGGCGATACATCCTGACGGCCTGAATCAAAATCATATCTCATCTGCTTCAACATTTCAATTCCGAAATCCCATTGCGGCTGATGCGGAAAATTTCTTTTTAAAAAATCAGTTCGCACTTGGTACTTCGATGCAATTTCTTTTACAAAGTCCACTAAGTTCACGCGAACTTCTTTAAATAAAATATCCAACTCCTCAGTATTCGCGCCGGGTTCATACAAATCAAGCAGCGCGTTGTATGGATGATTTTCGTAACCGAGAATTTCAGCTTCTTCGCGCTTCATGTCAATCATAGTCGCCAGCATCGGGCTGTAAACTTTAAAATTATTTTCTTCACGCGCCTTCAACCATGCCTGGTAAGTTTGAGAGGTGACCTGCGCAATTTTCTCAACGAACGCAGTCGGATATTTTTTTTCACGGATGAAATCTTTTAAAGTTTCCTCCACATTTCGTTTTTGTGTTTCGCTTAAATCAGTACTTGATTTAAGCTGAGATAAAATTTCACCTAACTTATCATCCACAAATAAATCATGCGCCATTCCGCTGAGCGTTCCGATTTGTTGCGCCCGAAATTCAGCTCCTTTTTTTGGCTGGTAACATTCCTGGTCCCAACCGAGCACGGCAATGGAATATTTTATATCAGCAATCTTTCTCATTGCTGTTACATACTGCTGGTATAGTTCTTTTGAGTTCATGTTTAATGTTAATTGTGAATGGTGATTGTTCTACCGTAAAATAAAATCGCCCCGAAAATTATCGGGGCGAAATTTATCATTTGATTTTGTTGAAGAAGCAGATACTAATCAACAAATAATTTTTAACTAATAACCTTCTTTATCAGGGATGAAGTACAATTATTTTTCTGGTGAATGTTCCAACTTCATTTTCTCCCTGTAAGAAATAAACTCCGGCTGCCACATTTTTCAAATCGAAATAAACAGAATTATTTTTTTGAGTAAATGAAGCTGAAATTTTTCTACCGGTTTCATCAAAAAGAATTATGCTGTTCAATTTTATTCCTCCCAAATCAATTTCCAGTTCATCGTTGGCCGGGTTAGGGAAAATTTTTATTGAGGAAAAATACAACTCAGTTAATCCTTCAAAAAACGGAACAGTAACGCAAGTAGATTTTGTACAGGAATTAGCATCAGTAACCGTTACGCAATAAAGTCCGGCAGCAATGCCACTGAGGTCTTGCGTAGTAGCATTATTATTCCAGTGATAAGTAAAGGGCGCAGTGCCCCCTGAAACTGTTAAATTAATGCTCGCATCTGTTGCAGTAGAAGAACTTGCCTGCGTATTTTGATAACTCAGATCCTGAACCGGATAAACAATTATGGTTTGTGAACTGGTATCATAAGACCCACCGTTGTTGGCAATTAATGTTAGCGTATAAGTACCCGGCTGGGTTGGGGTATAACTAAATACAGGGCTTGAACTTGTTTGTGTAAGAGGTCCGACTAAACTCCAGTTATAATAGTATGCATTGACAGAAGAATTAGTTGTAACAATTGGTTTTCCTAAACAAATAGAATTATCAGGAACTGAATAGAGCGAGCTAACCTGCACGCCAAGACAAAACTGTTTTGAATAAGTAGTAGTAAAAGTTCCGCCATCGGCAATAACATGACCGGCTTCGTCAGTTACATGAAAGTGGCCATTTCCATTTGTGCAGCAAATTCCATCGCCACCGGTATCGTTAATATTAAATGTGTAACATCCGGAATCAAGACAGGCATTTAAATTATAACTTGTATTATTTGCAAAAGCGGTCCATGAATTTACTACCACTCCCAGTGAGTTTTTAATACTGATTGAAGTTTGTGATGCATTATTGTCTGTTGTTAACGCAACAGTTAAATGCAGACCGGATATAACAGTGAATGCGGTTTCCAAAGTATCATCTGCCGGTTGCTCATCAGATCCCAACGCATTTACACTTGATACATGCACCCAGAAATTATGATTGCCTGCAACAGGAATGAAGGAAGGTAAAACAATTACTGTTGTAGCATTGTGCGGCAATGAACCATTCCAGCTATAATTCTGTGTAGTAGCGGCATCCAAATGATATTCGATATTGAATGTAGTGATGGTATCAATACCAAGATTTTTAACAGTGAAGGCAGGCACCACAGTATCGCCCAGGCAAACACTTGCACCGGTTGATGTAAAATTTACCAGCGAAAGATTAATAGTATCGGTTGGTGCCCATGGGTCGTAACCATCTTCAGTTACATTTCCAGAATTATTAGGATCGAGCCAATGTTTTAATTGCGTTGCATTGGTAGTTCCTAAATCCCAACTCATCCAGAATTTTCCATACTCATCTGTCATATCGGAACTTCCGCAAGCAGATGCGCCTCCATGAAGCTGACCAATAATCTGATGATCCTGATTAAACAACGGCGATCCACTTGACCCAGGTTCAGTACACTGCCCTCCATCCCAATCTACTTTCCAGTGCGAGTTGGCAGGTGTTCCGCCCCAAGAAGTTGATGTACATGGATTATTATCAAACGAAATTTTCTTGATATCGCCACTTGGATGATGAATTCCGATACTTGAAATATCGGCCACATTCTGGCGATTCCATCCTGCATAATAAACACCATAAGCTTGTGGCGGAATATTATTCAATTGCAATAGTGCAAAATCTGATGAAGCTTTATTTGCTTTTAATGTTGACCCATTTACTGTTTGATTGGTTGGTCCATTTTGATTTGCACACCCTGCCGACTCCCAATTAAATCTGAAAACCCAGGTAGAAACTGTTGCTCCCGTAATGCAATGATTCGCTGTTAAAAAATAAGGAGTGCCTGAATGCGGCACATCAGCAATCATGGCTCCGGTACAAATTTCACCGCCATCAACTATACACACAACTGCCTTTTTTGTTAATTGCCAATTGGCTCCGGCAGGGCAATTAATATTGGTTTGGCAACTGCCTGATTGACCATAAGATTTTGCAAAATCAAATGCATCTCTGTATCCATGTGTGATGCGATAAATATCAAGCTGCCCGTGAAAGGCAGGGAACGCAGGTTCATCATATTCCATAATTACTTCGGAGCCCTGAATCAAATCGGTTCCGAAAAAATAATCAGCAGTAATGTTATCTGATGTGTAAGCGCCAAGCACCACCGATTTATCGGGTGTATATAAAAACAATTTTGCACCGGGCGGAATATTAAAATTGCTGAAAGAAATATTTATTGATAACGCATCGGGGCAAACAATTTTTAATCGCCATATTTTTTCACCGGATGGCAAAAGCACCCAATTGCCTTGCTGGTCGGCATTGATCGTAACGAAATGATTGAACCCAAACCGATAAGGAACATCCTTACCGCGCATTAATGCATCTTGCTTTAATAAAACATCCACATCTACAGCGGGCATTACCTGAGCAGGAACAGATGCCGTGAGTAATGTTTTGGAAAAACTTGCTGGTATTCCGCCAAAAGTTTGAGCCAATGATGGCAGTGATGCTGAAATAATTATTAACAGTAAAAGGGAAAAGATTTTTTTCATTCGGTGTTTTATTTGGAACGCCGAAAATATGAAAGCAAAACAGATCGGCAATAGCTATCATTCTGAATTTATGATCGGCAAATCAAATGGAGGCAAAAACAAATTTTTTATAGGTGAATTGAAAATATCCACTACCATTTTGCAGAAAAATTAAATTAATTTTAATTCCCTTCAGAAAGAAATGCGCGAATGCCTCCTTTCAAATTATATAAGTTGCTGAAACCGTATTTATCCTGCAATTGCCTGATCACCCATTCGCTTCTTTCACCTGCTTTACAATAAAGTATTACCGGCTTTTGTTTGCTAATTTTATGGGTGTGAAAAAAAATATCATTCATTGGCATTAAGTCGCCACCAATATTTATTAGTTCATGCTCTGCCGGTTCACGAACATCAATCAGTTGAAAATCTTCTTTTGCTTTTATCCTTCGCTTTAATTCAATCGGAAGTACAATTGCGATATCATAACTTACTACTTCATTGCTTGAACAGAAATTGATGTAGTCCTGAGAAGAACTGAGTGGCTCATTTTTTATTTTCGCAACCGCCTTTTCATCGCGGTGATATGAAAGATTTCGATATAAATTTTCTTTCAATTCAACCAGCAATAATTCATTCACCAATAATTTTCCAATACCGGTAATTAGTTTCACAACTTCTGCAGCCTGCATCATTCCAATTAATCCGGGCACCACTCCCATTACTCCTGTTGTTGCACAATCGGGTGAATCATCGGCAGCAGGTGGTTGAGGAAAAAGGCAACGATAAGAGCCGCTTCTTTTTCCATCCGGTAATAAGTGGTTAAATACACCCACTTGTCCTTCGAATTTAAAAATTGCACCCGATACCAATGTCTTATCCATTTTTACACATAAATCATTCAGTAAGTATCTGGTTGGAAAATTATCAGTACCATCAACAATGATGTTGTAATCATTTATTATTTCAAATGCATTATCAGAATGAATTTTATCAATGAAAGTTTGATATTGAATATTAGGATTTAACAGGAATAAATTTTTTGCGGCAACATCTGCTTTCTTTTTCCCGATATGAGCAGTACTGTATAAAACCTGTCGCTGCAAATTACTTTCCTCTACCACATCATCATCCACAATTCCAATTTTGCCAACTCCCGCAGCAACTAAGTATTGCAAAACCGGAACACCTAATCCGCCGGCGCCAACAACCAAAACCGAAGCTTGCTTCAATTTCAGTTGCCCTTTCTCGCCTATTTCATCTAACAGAATGTGTCGACTATATCTGTTGCGCTCGTCTTGTGTAAGGTAATTTGAATCGAACATCATGGATGGGAAAAAGTTATTGGTTGATTTGTTATTAGTTAGTAGTAGCTGTTTTTAATTATTCGATTGCGCAAGTTTTTCTTTGCGAAATATTTTTTCACTATTCCCTTTTGTCATCCTGAGCTTGTCGAAGGACACTGTTCACTATTCACTATTCACTATTGTCAAACTGAGTTTGTCGAAGCACACAACTCACTATTCACTCAATGCATCACAGCATCCCAATCTTTCCATACCACTTCATATCCTTTTGCGCGAATCACTTCAGCAACTTCTGCAGGTGTTCGTTCATCACTGATATGAAATTGTTCGAGTGCATGCTTGTTTGTTGCATAACCGCCAGGATCTGTTTTAGAACCCGCGCTCATACTCGTAATACCTAACTCAAATATTCTATCGCGAAAGGTTGATGACTCGCGTGTTGAAAGTGAGAGTTCAACATTCTCATCAAAAATGCGGAAAGCACAAATCAGCTGTAACAGTTCCTTCTCACTCATCGGGTGCTTCGGTTCAAAATCTCCTTCTGCCGGTCGCATTCGCGGAAACGAAATGGAATACTTTGTTTGCCAGTAAGTTTTATTCAGATAGTTTAAATGCAATGCAGTGAAAAATGAATCGGTGCGCCAGTCTTCCAATCCAAGCAGAACACCCAAACCGATTTTGTGAATTCCGGCTTCACCTAATCGGTCAGCAGTTTCCAAGCGGAAATTGAAATTTGATTTTCTCCCTTTCGGATGATAAATTTTATAATTCTCTTCATGATAAGTTTCCTGATAAACCAGAACTGTATTCAATCCGAAAGGAATCAATCGTATATAATCATCTTTTTCCAATGGCTGAACTTCAAGCGAAATATATGCAAAGTGCGGCCGAATAATTTCCAGTGCGTGAATCAGATAATCGATGCCGACTTTTAAATTGTCTTCACCTGTTACAAGCAGAATGTGATCGTAACCCATTTGTTTTATCACAGCAATCTCACTCAGTATTTCTTCATCTGTAAGAGTTACACGCGGAATTTTATTTCCGAAACTGAAGCCGCAATAAGTACACACATTGTTGCATTCGTTACTCAGGTACATAGGTATGTACATCTGAATTGCTTTACCAAACCGCTTGCGTGTGAGCGCAAAACTTTTATTAATCATTTCGGGTAAATGATTTTTTGCAGCAGGGGAAATAAGCGTTGCAAAATCATCCACTGTAAAAGTTCCTGTTTTACTTAAAGCGCGTAACACATCGGCATCGGTGCTCGCATAAATTTTTTCGCACACCTGTTCCCAGGTGTATTGATTGAAAATTTCGGAGAAGGAATGTTTTGGCATTTTCAGTTTATATCAAGCAACGACAAATCAAACGGGCTACTCGCTTCGGCAAAGTGTAACGGTGCTGCGAGTTTATTTTCAAAAGCCATTCTCCCGGCCATTACCGCGAGTTTAAATGCTTCGGCCATTGCAATAGGGTTACCGGCTATCGCAATTGCTGTATTCACCAATACCGCATCTGCACCTATTTCCATTGCAAGCGA
The DNA here is from genome assembly GCA_023251195.1 of Chitinophagaceae bacterium. Lineage (GTDB taxonomy): Bacteria > Bacteroidota > Bacteroidia > Chitinophagales > UBA10324 > UBA10324. The sequence continues at coordinate 14,239 of JAHEZG010000011.1, forward strand.
AGCATGCGATGGTGCACCGATACCTGCATCTACTATTACCGGAATATTACTTTGTTCAATTATTATTTCAAGCATGGCTCGTGTTTGCAAACCATTGTTTGAGCCAATGGGCGAACCGAGTGGCATTACCGCAGCAGTTCCAACATCCGCTAACTTTTTGCATAGCACCGGATCGGCATTGATGTATGGAAGTACAATGAACCCGAGTTTCACTAATTCTTCAGCAGCTTTTAAAGTTTCCACCGGATCGGGTAATAAGTAGCGAGGGTCGGGATGAATTTCCAGTTTCAGCCAGTTGGTTTGTAATGCTTCGCGAGAAAGTTGCGCTGCTAATACTGCTTCTTTTGCATTACGAACTCCGCTTGTGTTAGGCAGCAGATTGATACTGTCAAATGCAATGTGCTGTAACAGTTCATCGTCTTCATTGCGCACATCTACCCGACGAAGTGCAACTGTCACCATTTCGGTTCCGCTGGCAATGATGGAGTTTTTCATCATTTCATTCGAGCCGAATTTTCCGGTTCCGAGAAATAAGCGCGACGAAAATTCTTTTCCGGCAATAATTAATTTATTCATGTAACAGTATTTTATCTGAAACAAATTTTTCCTGAAAACTTTTCAGTGTAACACTCCAGTCAGCACTCGCAGTGATGGCTGATGAAACCGCCACGCCATAAACACCAATCGAAAGCAGGAACTCCACATCATCAACTGTTACACCACCGATGGCATAAACAGGAATGGTGAGTTTGCGTTTTGCATAATCGCTCATCACTTTTTCGAAACCGGTGGTGCCAAGCAGTGGATTCAGATTGTTTTTTGTATTCGTAAAACGGAATGGTCCGAGTCCGACATAATTCGCACCATCGTATTGCGCTTGAATAATATCATCAATGTTGTGACAACTTGCTCCGATGATAAATTTATTCCCAATCAGGTTTCGCGCTTCTTCCACTGTTACATCTTCTTTTCCAAGATGAACGCCATCAGCACCTGCTTCAAAAGTAAGATTAGGATTGTCGTTGATTATAAGTGTGGTTTTAAATTCCTTGCAAATCACTTTCAGTTTCAATGCTTCCTCCCACATTTTTTTTGATGATGCATTTTTATTCCGGTATTGCATCCATTTCACTCCAGCTTCACATGCTTTGCGCGCCACATCGAGTTGACTCATCGAATCAGTTTCGCTGGTGATAAATTGTATGCGTTCAAAGTTCGTGTTCATAATTTTTATTTCTAAATGTGTGATGCCAACCTAGCAGTCCATCATCGCTCAAAATAAATTGCGTTACATATTCTTTCGCCCTATGGCACGATTCAGCCAAGTTAAACCCCAGCACCAGATTGGCGGCAATGGACGAAGACAATACACAGCCCGTACCATGTTTGGCGTGTTGAAATTTTTCGCCCTTAATTGCAATAATATTTTCGTTAACAAAAAGCAGATCATCACTTCTGTCGGTTAATGAATGTCCTCCTTTTAATAAAACTTGACAGTATTTTGAAAGATAAAGAGCTGCCCTTCCATCATCGTTTATTCCGGTTAACATTTTTACCTCAGCAATGTTTGGTGTTATTAAAAAAATATTTTTTAATGAAGACAACCAATCAATTTTTACTGAATGAAAATCGAAACCGCTCGTGCTTTTTATAACGGGATCCCAAATGATAGCTGTTTTATTATTTTTTGAAATCAGAAAATCTATTATTGATTCCAGCATTTCAGCATCGCGCACTATTCCAATTTTAACTACAATGGGATGATAAGTTTCAAATAAAATTTTTAACTGATGTATGACTTGATCGGTTGAAAGCCAATCAATTTTTTCAATCCGATTTTCGTTTTGATAAGTAATGGCTGTACATACCGCTAACCCGCTAACTCCTGTTTGCTCCATTGTTTTTATGTCAGCCAGTATTCCTGCGCCGCCAGTGGAATCAAATCCGGCTATGCTGATACAGAATTTTCGAGCAGATTCCATTTGTCAATAATTTTTTTGAACTCTGCCGCAGGATTTGCTGTGTGCCAGATACTTCCTACTAAAGCACAACCTTTAAATCCGAATGATTTAACTTTTTCAAGTTTTGAATAATCAACTCCCCCAAGCGCAATAACATTAAAAGTTGTTTTTTTTAATGCTACTTCAAGAGAGTCGTCATTAAAAGTATTTTTATATCCGATTTTCGAAATGCTATCGAAAATCGGGCTTAGAAAAATATAGGTGTATCCTGGATTATGTTTTAACAAGCTGTTTGGTGAATGATACGATGCCGTAACAGCTATATCAGGCCGTTTGAATTTTATCCATTGCATTAAAATCCATGACCTGAAAAAATTCTTTTTGCGATGTCGTTCTGTTAAATGAATGCCCCGGAGTTTGAGTGAAATACACAATTCATGGTGCGAATGAATGACGACCCGATTACGAAAATTTTTATTTATTTTTTCAATGTAAGTTCGCATTTCCTGAGTTGAGTACTTGGGTTTTCTGATGTGAAATATTTCAAGTCCGTTTTCAAAAAGCTCATTTATTATCTGGTGCTCATTTTCCAAATCCTTGGTATCACTCATTACAATAATTGTTGAATTCATATTTAGTTTTTTTAGTTAAATATTTATTGTGGTTTATTGGTTCATTTTTTTTATTTGAAAACTAATCATTCAACCGACACATATAGTTGACTCCCCTCACTTACAAATTTATTCGACATTTCATTCAATCCTTCTTCTAAAACTTTTTCTTCTATTAAATTATGCTGTGCTGCATACTCGCGAACTTCCTGCGTGATTTTCATGGAGCAGAATTTTGGTCCGCACATGCTGCAGAAGTGCGCAACCTTCGCACCATCAGCAGGCAATGTTTCATCGTGAAATGCTTTTGCTGTATCGGGATCAAGTGATAAATTGAATTGATCTTCCCAACGGAAATCAAATCGCGCTTTACTCAATGCGTTGTCGCGAATCTGTGCGCCCGGATGACCCTTTGCTAAATCAGCAGCGTGTGCTGCTATCTTGTAAGTGATTACTCCATCCTTCACATCTTTTTTATCAGGAAGACCGAGATGTTCTTTAGGTGTAACATAGCACAACATCGCACAGCCAAACCAACCAATCATTGCCGCACCAATTCCTGATGTGATGTGATCGTAACCCGGAGCAATATCAGTGGTGAGCGGACCGAGTGTATAAAAAGGTGCTTCGCCACATTCTTTCAATTGCAAATCCATGTTCTCTTTTATCATATGCATTGGCACATGACCGGGACCTTCAATCATGGTTTGTACTTCGTGCTTCCACGCAACTTTTGTGAGTTCACCCAATGTTTTTAATTCAGCAAATTGTGCTGCATCGTTTGCATCGGCAATTGCTCCGGGACGCAATCCATCACCTAAACTGAAAGCAACATCATACTGTTTCATCAACTCACAAATTTCTTCGAAGTGTGTATATAGAAAATTTTCTTTGTGATGTGACAAACACCATTTCGCCAAAATACTTCCGCCACGCGAAACAATTCCTGTAACTCTTTTTGCAGTTAGCGGAACATAGCGCAATAACACACCGGCATGAATAGTAAAATAATCTACTCCCTGTTCGGCTTGTTCGATTAATGTGTCGCGATAAATTTCCCATGTTAAATCTTCAGCAACACCGCCAACTTTTTCGAGCGCCTGATAAATCGGAACAGTTCCGATTGGTACCGGAGAATTGCGGATAATCCATTCGCGTGTTTCGTGAATATTTTTTCCCGTGCTTAAATCCATAATAGTATCAGCACCCCAACGACAAGCCCAAACTGCTTTCTCCACTTCTTCTTCAATCGAAGATGTAACAGCCGAGTTGCCGATGTTCGCATTAATCTTCACTAAAAAATTCCGGCCAATAATCATTGGCTCCGATTCCGGGTGATTGATGTTGTTCGGAATGATTGCTCTGCCGAGTGCAACTTCATTGCGCACAAATTCGGGAGTAATTATTTTCGGAATAGCGGCACCGAAACTTTCGCCCTTGTGCTGAAACAATAAATCGCGTGAATGATTTTTTATTTCATCAGCACGCTGATTTTCGCGAATGGCGATGTATTCCATTTCAGGAGTGATGATTCCTTTTTTTGCATAGTGCATTTGCGATACATTCATTCCCGGTTTTGCGCGAAATGGTTTGCGCGTTCTTTCAAATCGAATATGATTCAGTTCGCTTTTTGTTTCCTGTGAAAGAGTAAATGAAGAAGAGAAATTTTTCAATTCTTCCACATCGCCTCTATCAGCAATCCAATTCGCGCGAATGGGTTCGATGCCTTTCAGTACATCAATATTTTTTGATGGGTCGGTGTATGGTCCACTGGTATCGTAAACTGTTACACTTACTTTTTCCTTTTTCACTTCACCATTCACAATTGTTCTGACATCGTCCGTTTCAATTTCGCGCATGGCAACATTTATATCATGCAATTTTCCTTTCACCGTTATTTTCTTCGAGCGAGGAAAAGGTCGTGTCGAAATTTTTTCGTGTTGTGGTACTTGTTGTGTTTTCATATTTCAAATTTCATTTTTATTAAAAGCGCTTCGACAAGTTCAGCGTGACATAATCTGCCAACTGTCAACTGAATACTGCCAACTGCTCTATCCGCCTTGCGCGGCGCGAATCACAATGATGTTATCGCTTTCGTTTAATTTTTTTTTGCCCCAGTCTTCACCGGCAATTACTTCAGCATTCACAGCAACTGCAATCCCTTTTTTTGTTTCGAGCGATAACTGCTGCAACAAATCACGCAGCGAACCACCGTCGGACATTTCTATTTGTTTATCGTTGACTATTAATTTCATTTTCTCAGGCTATTTGATAATGAAAGCCGGGAGAATTAAAAAAAAGAAATATTTTCTTTTATCAACTTTTCCCTACGCCGGCATTACCCGTATCAGGTTTTAGAGTATGTTCTCAGTTTCGAAAGGCTTTCGAAACACCCCTAAAGTTGTTTCAAAAGTAGTTGTTCAAAATCGAAATCAAATCTTTTTGAAAAGTTATTCACTAATTGTTAACCATTAATAAGAAGTGATACTTCAATTGCTTATTAAGAACATACTTTTAGCCGGTGAATAAAATTATTTCAGGAGTCTTATTTATTCTTTTCTGCAGCCTGCTATTAACAGGTTTTAGCAGTTCAAGTCCAATTTATAAAGTTTCGGAAGGAACCATCAAATTTGTTTCTGAAGCATCGTTTGAAACGGTAGCGGCCTCCTCAAAAAAACTAAATGGTTTATTAGATACGACCACGCAGGAATTTGCTTTTTCGGTTGCCAACAATTCGTTTGAGGGTTTTAATAGTTTATTGCAACGAGAACATTTTAATGAAAGTTATTTGGAGAGCGAAAAAAATCCGCGCTCAAAATTCACAGGAAAAATTATTGAGAAAGTAAATTTCAGTAAACAGGGAACTGTGACTGTGCGAGCAAAAGGCATTTTGAATATTCATGGTGTGGAACAGGAAAGAATTCTGAAGTGTGAATTGATAATTGAATCGGGTGCAATAAAGGTTTCAAGTAACTTTTCGGTTTTTTTAGCAGACCACGAAATTTCGATTCCTAAAATTGTTTACGAAAAAATTTCTCCTGAAATAAAAATTCAGGTAGAGGCCATCATGCATCAAAAAACAGAGTGAGTTTGAAAATCAGGTACTGTTTTATTTTATTATTGTGTGTTCTGGTTCCTTCAAAAATGAAGGCTCAATTTCCATTTGTTCGACCGATTGAAATTGATAAAACAATTATTGATATAAAGGTTCAGGTAATTATTCAGGATAACCAGCGACTCATGTGGCTCGGAACCAACAAAGGATTATACAGTTATGATGGCTCAACTTTTAAGATTACTCCGGCAGTAAAAAAGGGGGATGAAATTTTTGTCAATTCACTCTACTGCGAAAAAAACGGAACACTTTGGGTCGGTTTAAAATCAGGGGCCATTCTACAATACAAAAACGATTCGCTCAGGCGTTTTGAATTTGAAGAAGGAATGCCAAAGGAAGCAATAACCGGTATTACAGAAGACAATTACAGCAATATTTGGTTTTCAACCTACGGTGAAGGTTTGTATGTGTGGAACCGAAAACACCTCTATAATTTTGATGAAGCAGATGGATTAATTGATAATTATGTCTACTGCATAGTCAGCGATAACAAAGGCCGGGTTTGGTGTGGCAGCGATGGTGGTATATCGGAATGCTCATTCATCGAGCAAAAAAAACAAATCAAAAATTTCAGCACACAGGATGGTTTAAGCGATAATATAATAAAGAAACTAATATGGGATAAAACCGGGTACTTATGGTTTGGCACTGATAATTATGGAATAGGCAAACTAAATCTTAAAACCAATAAAGTTGAAATACCCCAAGAGTTTGGCCGATGGAACAAAGGTGCAGTGCAGGCCATGTTACTGATGGAGCACGAAGTTTGGATAGGCACATCTGATAGCGGATTAATTGATTTTGAATTTTCAGGCCAGCGACGAACCAGAAATTTCATGAATGCAGAAGGTTTTAAATATCCAACCATTCAATGTTTATTCAGAGATGATGAGGGAAATATCTGGATTGCATGTAAAGATCATTTATTGCAATCGCCCGGAGAACGAATTGAATTTTTAAAAACGATAAACGGGAAACCGGTATCAACCATTCATTCCATTCTGGCTGATTCAAAAAAAAGACTTTGGTTTTCGGATGACAACGGACTGAATCGCTTAACATTTAATGCTGATGGAACTGATCAGTTAAAAACTTTTTCAATTGCAGGATTAAAAACTCCGTTTAAAATCCTCACCATTTACCAGGATGCATTCGGATTCATTTGGTTTGGCACCTTTGATCAGGGCTGTTTCAGAATGGATGCTGAAACTGGCGAATCAATTCACATTGATGATAAAAAAGATTTACTCAAACAAAGTGTATTATCCATAACCGGACAGCGCAGTACACTTTGGCTTGCCACATTAGCCGGCGCACTGAAACTGGAACTTGGCGACGATGCTTTGCAATTAAGGTGCGGTATTAAAATAGATTATTACAACTCATCAAACGGCTTAAATAACAATTTCATTTACGAAGTTTTACTCGATCAAAAAAATCGTGTTTGGTTTGCGCAGGATGGTAAAGGAATCAGCATGCTCGATAAAGATGGCTTCCATAATTTTGGCGAAAAAGACAGCATAAAAGCCAAAACATTTTTTTCAATTACTCAAGACCGCAATGGCGGCTTATGGTTCGCATCAACCGATAATGGTCTTTACCGATACAAATCCGATAATAATAAATTAAAAAAATTCACTTCCTACAATTTATCCAATGGGCTACCCAGCATGCACATAACAGATCTGTGTGCCGACAACATTGGCAATGTAATTATTGTGTGTGTTGAAGGAATTGCTTCTTTCAATCTCGACACTGAATCATTCAGCTGGTATCAAGAAGCAGAAGGAATTGAATTTGTTGATGCTGATTTAAATACCACTTCATTATCACCCGACGGAATTATATGGATCGGCGCAAAAAATCAGTTTATCGAAATCAATACCACATTAGACAGATTCAGAAAAACTCCCTTCCTTACTTTTGAACGCGCCACTGCCTTGCTTGATCCAATTGATTTAACAAGCTATGCAAGTATTCCCGGAGGTAAAAATCACCTCGCATTTTCATTTCAGGGTATATGGTTCAGCAATCCATCAGAAGTAAATTTTCAATATAAAATGGAAGGGTTGAATCGCGAATGGATAAACACAAGAGACCGAACAGCCACTTTTCCGGATATGAAACCCGGCCGCTATACTTTCAGGTTGCGTTGTTCTCGCACAAATGATTTTTCGCACAGCAATGAAATCAATTATTCATTTGTCATTCTTCAACCGCTTTACCGCCAATGGTGGTTCATTATTTTCAGCATAATTATACTCATTGCATTAACCTGGATATTTCTTAAAATAAGAGATCAGCGTGTAAACCTTTTGCAACGATTAGAAAAAGAAAAACTTGCCTCACAATTTGAAACACTCAAGAATCAGGTGAACCCGCATTTTTTGTTTAACAGCTTTAACACGCTTGCCAATATTATTGACGACGATAAAACAAAGGCCATTGAATACATCGAAAAGCTGACCGATTTTTTCAGACAGATACTTGTTCACCGCGAAAAAGATTTAATAAAACTGGAAGAAGAAATTGAAATTATTAATGACTATGTTTATTTACAACAACAGCGTTTTGAGTCGGCACTGATAATAAAAATGCGCATATCAAATGAGCAGGCACAAACGCTGCTGATTCCACCTCTCGCGTTGCAAATTTTAGTTGAAAATGCAATCAAGCACAATTCATTAACCAGTTCCAATCCGCTCATAATTGAAATGTTTTTTGAAAACAATTTTTTTATTGTGAAAAATAACTTGCAACCAAAATTGAATAAAGAACCTTCGACCGGAACCGGATTACAAAACATATCGCGACGAATGCAAATGCTGGGATTGCCGGAAATTGAAGTTGAAAAAACCGAAACTCATTTTACAGTTAAATTTAAACTTGCCGTTAAAAAATAAGTTGGACTGATATGAATCAGCCTTTCTTTATTTGTTTCAAAATACATTTGAATAGAAATAAAATTCACGAACTAAATTTTCAGCGCGAATGATTAAGATAGTAATAATAGAAGATGAAAAACCAGCTGCTCAGCGACTGTTTAAATTAATTAAACAGATTGATGACAATGCGGAACTGATCATTCACCTTGAATCAGTGAAAGATTCTGTAACCTGGTTTAAAGAAAACAATCTGCCTGATTTAATTTTTATGGATATTGAATTGGCCGATGGGAGCAGTTTCAATATTTTTAAAGAAATAAACATCAAAGCGCCGATAATTTTCACTACTGCATTTAATCAGTTTGCCATTGATGCGTTTAAAGTAAACAGCATCGACTACTTATTAAAACCAATTAAGAAAGAAGATTTAGAAAAAAGCCTGCAAAAATTCAAATCACTACAGGTTAAAAAAGACAATCTGGATTATACAATGCTGCTGAAATCACTTGTAACAAAAGAGTTTCAAAAACGAATTGTGGTGCGTTATGCCGATGTGATTAAAACTGTTGAAATAGAAAACATAGCCTACTTCTATACCGAAGAAAAATATACCTATCTGTACACTTTTGATGGTCAACGGTATCCAATTGATTTTACATTGGACCAACTCGATCACATGATAGATCCGAAAAAATTTTTCAGAATTAACCGACAGGTAATTGTCAATTTTAAAGCAATAGAAAAAATGATTGCTTATTCAAAAGCCAGAGTAAAAATTATATTGAAACCAATACCATCGTTTGAAACCATTGTAAGCACCGAGCGTTCGCCCTACTTTAAGGAATGGTTAATCGGCATGTCTGATACATTTAAAATAACCGAATAATTCTTACTCAACACGAACTTTTTCTCATTCAACATGTTCGCATAATAATTGAATTTAAAACAACAGACCTTTATATCTTAATTACAAACAGATGCATTTAAAAATAATTTCAAGTCTCATTTTCCTTCTTGTTTTATTGTCAATCATTTCCTGCAAGCACTATCCATTTCTTGAAACGAATGACTATTTAACCGGAACTGATACAAGTGGAAATAACCCTCCGGTTGTTGTTCCCTGCGATCCTGACTCTGTTTATTTTGAATCGCAAATTTTGCCTTTGTTCGTTTCAAACTGCGCACAATCCGGTTGCCATAATACAGCCTCACATAAAGACAATTACATACTTGATAATTATGCCAATATAATGTCGCATGGAATTTCACCCGGCCATCCAACGAGTGGAAATATTATGAATTCTATTTTAGATGGCGAAATGCCACAAAATGCTCCGAACTTAACAAGTGAACAAATTGCAATGCTTCAACTCTGGATTATGCAAGGTTGCCAGAATAATCATTGCGATGCCGCATGCGATACCAACAATGTAACTTACAGCGGAACAATTGCCCCGATGATGAATACCTATTGCAAAGGATGCCATAACTCATCAACAGCAGGTGGTGGTGTTCGGCTCGATACTTATGCTTATGTAAGTTCACTGGCATTAAGCACTGCTAATAGTTTATATAATTCTGTAACTGCTAATGGAGTACCAATTATGCCAAAGGGTGGTCCTGCATTGCCGAATTGTAAAATTGATGAGATCAGAATCTGGATTCAGGCAGGTGCACCTAATAATTAAAAGACCAACAGTTACTTATTTATAAATTTTTCAAAAAATAATAATTCAAGAATAAATAACTCAGAAGTTTATAAAAATAACAGATGCTATAACTCGATCTGCTTTTATTCTTCTTTTAAATGAAATTACTTTTATGCCTGTAAATTTTAAAACACTTTTTATTTCACTACCTGGCTTCATTGTCCTTTCCGTTTTTTTTTCTGGTTGTTATTATGATGTTGAACAGGAATTATATCCTAAGCCCATTGATAGTGGCATGAATTGCGACACATCGAATGCTTCCTTTTCAACTAAAATTTATCCGCTTATACAATCAAAATGCAACAACTGTCACAGTACATCTATCAGTTCCGGCGGAATTAGTTTAGAAGGTTATGCAAATGTTCTGGTTTCGGAGCAAAATGGTAAACTAATGGGAACTATAAATCACAATGCAGGCTTTAGTCCTATGCCGCAAGGCGGAGCTAAACTGACTGATTGTGAAATTGCATTATTAACTACATGGATTAATGCAGGAGCGCTGAACAATTAACAACTGAAAAATCATTGAAAAAGAAAATTATAATTTCTATATTTTTATTAATTGTGGTAGCAGTTTCATACGGCCTTTATGAATATTTCAGAACAAACGCCCGCACTTCAGATCTGGAAGCCGATATAAAAATTTCAGCTGTTGATTTATACAATGCTTATTCCGACAATGAAGCGCATGCCGATTCAATTTACCGAATGCAGGTTGTTCAGGTTACGGGTAAAGTTTCAGAAATAAAAAAAGACACCAGCGGTATAATAATTCTGATAGATGGCGGCAATGGAATGTTTGGAGTAAGCTGCAGCCTTCAGGAAACAGATGAAGAAGTGAAGAGAGCTGAAAAAGATGCCGACATTACAATCAAAGGAATTTGTACTGGCATGCTAATGGATGTAGTGCTGACCCGATGCGTGATAGTTTCAACAGATAAAAAATAAAAAACAAAACTTATGAAAACAATAATCTCATTAATTTTAATCGCAAGCCTTTTCGCTTTTACAGTAAAAACCGAAACAACCAAGTATTTTACCCGTGAAGCCAACATTACATTCTTATCCGACGCTCCACTTGAAAAAATTCAGGGAATAAATAACCAGGCTGTGAGCATGCTGGATATCAGTACCGGACAAATGGAATTTGCTGTTTTGATGAAAGCCTTTGAATTTGAAAAAGCTTTGTTGCAGGAACATTTCAATGAAAACTATGTGGAGTCAGATAAATTTCCGAAAGCTAATTTTAAAGGAAGCATTACAAATTTTGCTGA
>JAHEZG010000235.1 GCA_023251195.1 Chitinophagaceae bacterium
AATTTTTAGGTGCTGAAAAAAAATAATCAGCAAAAGAAATTTCTTTTTCTCCCTGCATTAATATTCCATGCAAAACAATTTCAGTTGAATCATATTTTTTCAGAATGGAATCGAGCGCCATTTGAAAATAAATTTTACTTGACTGTGCCGGAATATCTGCCTCAATATTTTTCTTCCATAAAATAATTCCTGAAAAACTCCATAGCGAAAGTTGCAATTGCGCTGAAGTATTTTTTAATGAGTCGGAAACAATCCAGCACTCAATATCATTTTTGTTTTTCACCATGCTCAATAAATAAGTATTGTATAGCCGGTTGAGTTGGTAGTGAAATGCTTTTTTATTTCCTGCGAAATCAATGCTGCTCCATGATATAGCGGGCCAGCAATCATTCAACTGCCAGTATAAAGTTCCCATACAATAGGGCATCGCACGCCGATGTGCTTCAATGGCAGTGCTCATTCCCTCTGCCTGCAACAACTGCGAGAGATAAACATAGTTTTCAAAATTGGTGGTGGTATCAAAATCGCGTTTCAAATAAGTTTGAATGGTTTGAAAACCGGTCGGATGTTTCTGATGAGTTTTTAATGCAGGCGAATACAAATTCAATTCATTCGGTTTTAAATATTGCTGTAAACAATACATGGAAGGAAAAGATTGAAATCCATACTCGCTCACAAACCGCCCCGTGTGATTAATGTATGAACTGAATGGTTCCATTCCCCACCACACCCCCCAATAATGTACATCGCCTTGCTGCAAACTTTCCTTGTGTCCCCAACCAATGGAAGGAGAGGAGGGCCAGTAAGGAATTGCCGCTGTACTAAATAAATTCCCGGAGATGCCATTCAGTAACCAGTTGAAAATTGATTCATAAGCTTCTTTTATTTTGGCAGAATCCCCCTTAGAATAATTGTATTGTTTTTGCCAGCCCCAATTATTCCATCCTTCCAATATTTCATTATTGCCACACCACAGTGCAAGGCATGGATGAATTTGCATTCGTTTTACATTCTCAGAAGCTTCGTCCGATATCCCAAGCATAAAATCTCTATCAGCAGGATACATGGCGCATGCATAAGGGAAATCCTGCCACACCATTATCCCGTTTTCATCGCAGTCGTTCAAAAAACTTTCATTCGCATAAGTTCCACCACCCCAAACACGAAGCATGTTCATGTGCGCATTTTTTGCGTCGAGAATTAACTGATGATTTTTTTCAATCATAAATCGCTCTCGCATCAATGCATCTGAAGGAATAAAGTTGGCCCCCTTTACAAAAACAGCGACACCATTCAGTTTAAAATAAAATGATGAACCAATGCTGTCGGGTGTTTGAACCAATTCAATTGTTTTTGCTCCATAGTTTTTCAGAGCTGAAAAAACAATTGCTCCATCCTTGTTTGTGATTTCAAATTTCAGATGATACAGAAAAGGTTCGCCGTAACCATTGCACCACCACCGTTTCGGATTTTTAATCTGAACATGAAATATTTCAATCCTGTCGTGTGACAGAAAGGAAGTATCAAGGTAATGTTCGTGTGTGACTGTATCAGTCACAGTAAGATTTAAAATACTCTCCGGGGATCTTTCATCCGACAGATCAAAAACGGTTTCATAAAAAAAGGTAGCACTAAGAACGGCGAGCGTATCATCAAGCGAAATTTCTTCGAACCAGAATGGGTAAAAGGAAAAGTTATCTGAGTAAACCAACTCAATAGGTTTTGTGATTCCGCACGGTAAAAGTTTTGGAGCAAAGTCCCATCCAAATTGAAATGCGGGTTTTCGCGTGAATACATATTCGCTACCGGGAAAAGTGTATGGATATTGTTTTCTGAATTTGTCAGAAGTTTCCTTCACAGGCAAGAAATCAATGATTAGTTCATTTTCACTTCTGAGAACTTTTTTCACATCGAGCTCCCAATTGAGGAAAAAATTGTCTGTACTCCGAAGATATTGACCATTCAAATAAATTTTTGCGTAAGTGTCAAGACCATAAAATCTCAATGTGAGAAATGTTTTGTTTAATACATTTTCAGAAATGGAGAAATGAGTTCTGAATTTCCACTCGCGATGTTGCACCCATTCCAAGGAATCTGAATTTGAAGATTCATAGGGATAAGGAATAATTTCATTTTTATTCAAGCATGAATAAATATTCAAATCCATACTTGCGGGAAGCCATACAGAATCACTACCTGTTTTTACATAAAGAAATTCCCAATTATGATTTGATGTGAGTACAATGGAAGAATCCTGCGCTCTTCCCTTCGACAGGCTCAGGGTGACAACAACGAAAATCAAAATATATTTTTTCATTGTACAAATGCTTCTCTTGCCAATTGAACTAAATGAGTTGCGCGTTCCAAATCAGTTTGTGAAGTGGTTTGCCTGACTTCCCTGTCGTAATATGATTTGATAATTGCTGTTGCTGAGAAATGAACTTCACGAATACCGGTTTCGCGAATGAGCGGTTGAATATTATTTTCATCAACACCACCACCTGATATTATACTTATTTCAGGGGCAGCTGAATTTACAAACTCTTTTATAAATCTTATTCCATTGTAAGCAACGGCGCTTCCGCCGGATGTTAAAATTCGTTTGCAACCAATTGCTTTCAAAATCTGAATGGTCATTACCGGGTCAGGCACTACATCAAATGCACGATGAAAAGTAAAATCCAATGGGGCAGCAGCATGCATTAGCAATTGTGTTTTCTCTCGGTTAATGGATGAATCATCATTCAATACGCCACTAACAATACCATTCACACCACTTTGTTTGCACCATTCAATATCGCGCAGCATCACTTTAAATTCTGCATCAGTATAACAAAAATCGCCTCCACGCGGACGAATTAAAACATAAACAGGAATTTGTAATAGCGCTACTACTTCTTCAATCATTCCAATAGAAGGAGTCATGCCGCCTTCCATTAATCCGGTACACAATTCTATTCTATCAGCTCCGGCAAGTTGTGCGTTCAATGCTGATTGTAATGAGTTGCAACAGATTTCAATGATTGATTTTGACATGAGGTGAAAAGTAGAAATAATATATTGAATCGGACAAATTTTGAATAAGAAATACAACAATACATAAAACAAAAAACCCCCACCGGAATCCGGTGAGGGTTTTTAAAAAAAATATTTTTAAAAAATTATTTCTTTTCGCCTTCTTCAGCAGCGAACATGATTTTTGTTGAGTCTCTTGAAGTAGATAAAGTCATTGCAGTGGCAGTTAACTCATCAATGTTCAAAGTATCAGTTTTACCTTTTGAATCAGTGGTCATTAACAATTTACCGGCCTCATCCATTGCATAAGTTCCTTCATCTTCAGTTCCGCTCATGTTTTGTTTGTACTTACCGTCTTTAGTGAATTCAATCCAGCCATCAGCTTTCATTTTATCCATCATTTGAGTCATCATGGCTTTTTGAGATTCCATCATATCTTTTTGACCTTTGAATTCTTTCATTTTGGTTGTGTCAGTACAGTTTTTCATGCTGTCGTCCATAGCCATGCATTTAGCATCAGTTTCAGCCATCATGCGGTCCATTTGCGGGCTCTGCATTCCTGAGAATTTCCACTTGTGCACGATTTGGTCTTTTGAACCTCCTGAACATGCAGCGAGGAAAGAGATTGCGGCAAAAGCCACGATGAACATTGCGTTCTTTTTCATTTTTGTTGTTTGATTAGTTTTGAATTAGGAGGCGCAAAAATAACCGAATAGTCCATTCGACCAAATGTTTGTTTCAGCCCTTGATTGAGTCAGTTTATTCGGGCTGAAATACGAGATAGGTAGTTGAATCAAAAGCAAGAATAAGATTGCCACCTGCTTTAAATTCTTTAATGATTAATGTATCGGATTTATCTTTTTGGGATGGATGGAAATATATAAATTTTTTATCTGAAGATAATTCCCACTTTCCTGTTTCATTGCCGGTAATGTTGCTGTTGTATTCTCCGTTTGATTTTAAATCAAGAAAACTTTCAGTCATTAATTGTTTAACATTTTTATAAAAAAGATTTAAAGCAAATTCATTTTGCGAAAGTTGATCTTTTAGTCCTGAGAGTTGAGCAGTGTCTGTTAATTTTTCAATGCTGTCTTTCAGCATAATTATTTCACTTTGCATTTGTGCGCACAAAGTATCGCGCATCGGATTTACCGATGAAGAGAGTTTCCATTTTTTAGAAATCTCGGTTTGCATGTTTGTGCAGGATGATAAAGCAAAAAGTAAAAATGATAAAGTATATAGGAGATTTCGGTTCATGAGTTTTGGTTGAATTTTTTACATTGATTTTTCTACGAGTGCAAGAATTTCTGATTCCATTTTTATTGCATCAGCTTTTATTGCATCTGCTTTCTGCAACATATCTTCCTTGAATGCAACATCTTTTAATCCGCTGCTATTGATTTTTACATTCAGGTACGAACCAAGAACAGCACTGCGAACAGCAAGCGCACCAACTCCAGCGTCGGATATTGAATTTGGATTTCCACTTTCAACCATTGCTTTCAATAGTGGAAAAGCGGATGCAGATAATTGCATCACACGAAACGGAACCTCCATTGCAGTTTTTGTTGCGGATTGAATTGCTGCACTGCGAATTTTCTTTTCATTATCCGAATTTTTAGGTAACGAAAACGCAATCATTATTTGATTGAAGGCCGCAGTGTCTTGGTCCACTGATTTTAATAGTTCATCTTTTATTTGTTGGCCTTTCTCCGCCCAATCAGAAAATTCTTTCCATCTATCATCCCAACCTCTTTTGTGTGAGGAGAGATTTGCAACCATTGTTCCGAGTGAAGCGCCTAATGCCCCCATGTATGCAGAGATAGAACCACCGCCAGGCGCAGGTGATTCAGCAGCAGTTTCATTGGCAAACTCGCGAAGATTCATGCGAACTAATTTATCAGTTGATGCATCTTCCAATAAATATTCAATCACTTTTTTCTTTGGTTCAAAAGGAGCGAGTTCATCTAACCCTAAACTTTTCACTGCAATTTTTATTAACTCTTCTTCACTCACTCCAACTGACCGTTGTTGTTTATTCAGAAAATATTTTCCTGCATCAGTCAAACTTTTTTTCGGAATAACTCCTACTAATTCAGAACCTGTAACTCTTATTCCTCTCTCATCAGCACGCTTACAAACTTCATCGAAAGCAATATGTACAGGCGTGATGTTTATGTTTGTGAGGTTCATAGAAATTTGCGCAATTCCATATTCTTCAATGAACCATCCGATTGCTTTCACACTCTTTAAAGTTCCCGGAATGGAAACAGCATTTCCGTTTTCATCTTTTACAATTTCACCGGTAACGGAATCGCCTTTTCGTTTTACTCTTCCGGCTTCGCGTACATCAAATGCAATGCTGTTTGCTCTGCGTGTTGATGTTGTGTTTAAGTTAATGTTGTAAGCAACTAAAAAATCACGCGCACCAATAACTGTTGCACCACTCTTGATATTAAATTTAGCTTCACCGAAATCTGGTTTCCATTCCGGTTTTAAAATTTTTTCAGCATACCCTTCATATTCTCCCGCACGAATGGCAGCAAGATTTTTTCTTTCAACGGTAGTTGCTGCTGATTCATATAAGTAAACAGGAATGCTTAATTCCTTTGCTACACGAGCACCTAACTTTTTTGCATACTCCACTGTTTCTTCCATGGTAATTCCTGCTATGGGAATGAGTGGACAAACATCAGTGGCGCCCATGCGCGGATGTTCACCTTTGTGTTTGCGCATGTCAATTAACTCACTTGCTTTTTTTATTCCTTGAAAAGCTGCTTCTATTACGGCATATGGATTTCCTACAAGTGTTACTACAGTTCTGTGGGTTGCTTTTCCGGGATCAACATCCAATATCCTAATTCCTTCAACAGATTCAATTGCATCAGTAATTTGTTTGATGATATTTAAATCGCGCCCCTCACTGAAATTCGGAACACATTCAATTAATTGTTTGGTCATGATTTTTATAATGAAGGGGCAAAGAAAACAATTTTGAATTCAGTGTTCAACCATGAAATTATTCAGCGGGAAAAGCAGTTGCAAATAACGAATCAACTTATAACTTCAGTCAACTCTCAATATCATAAGGGAAGAAAGCATCCTGTATGTGGTGAATATCCGGAGTATTATTTTTCATCACAATGGAAATCACATCGAAGCGCACATCGGTTTCTATGTTATTTTGTTCCATATATTCTTCAGCAGCGGTAGCCATATTTTTTTGTTTAGTTATATCAACAGCACTTTCAGGATATCCAAAATGTTCGTAGCTGCGGGTTTTAACTTCAACAAAAATTATTGTTTG
>JAHEZG010000236.1 GCA_023251195.1 Chitinophagaceae bacterium
CTGGGGAATTTCACCAGAACATGCACCAGATGTTCTTTATTGTGTAGCTACAAATTGTGTGACTATTTATGCTCCTCTTTCAATTGAGGCTGGTATAATTGGAACTGACGCTACTGTTTGTCAGGGTATTTCTTGTGATGGAGCTGCAAACCTTACTGCCTCCGGTGGAACTTTACCTTATGCTTTTGCATGGAGTAACGGAGCTACTACAGAGGATTTAAGTGGAATTTGCTCAGGAGCATACTCTGTTATTATAACAGATGCAAACGGTTGTACTCAAACGACAAATGTTACAATTTCATGTACACCTCCTCCGCCTCCACCTTGTAATATGACATTGCAAAGAGTACCAACCAACAGTGGTTGTTTTGGAAGCTGTACAGGATCAATTAACCTCACCGTTTTAAATGCAACTGCTCCGTATAATTTCTCTTGGTCAAATGGCGCTACATCTGAGGATGTTAGCGGACTTTGTGCAGGAACTTATACAGTAACTGTTACTGATTTCTACGGTTGCACTAATACTTCATCTGCTACAATTACTCAGAATTCTGAAATTGTTGCAACGGCAATTGAAACCAATACTTCTTGCTCAAATCAGTGCTGCAATGGAGCAGCAACTGTTACTGTAACAGGAGGAATTGCACCTTACACTTATCATTGGTCAAACGGTTCAACTTGTATTTCAATTTCAGGATTGTGTACAGGAACCTATTGCGTAACTGTAACCGACAATGCAGGCTGTACAGATGCATCTTGTGTTGTGGTTAGTTGCCCTCCTCCTCCAGGATGTGATGGTTTCACCACATTCACTCAAGGTGGATGGGGAGCTGTTCCAAATGGTAATAACCCAGGAGTTTACTTGCATGCAAACTTTGCTTCTGCATTCCCAACTGGTTTAACTGTAGGTGGAACAAGTTGCTCAGGTAGCCATTGGTTGAAATTAACAACTGCACAAGCTGTAACTGATTTTGTTCCATCAGGTGGAACTCCTACTAAGTTATTGCAAAACTGGACAAATCCGGGTGGAGCGTTAAATAACACATTGGCTGGTCAGGTTGTTGCTGCTGCACTAAGTATCGGTTTCGATAATTGGGATCCAAATTTCAGCTCAAATACTATTCATTTGAAAGACCTGTATTATGCTACTGGAACTTTTGCAGGATGGACAGTTCAGCAAGTATTCAATGAAGCAAATAAGAAGTTAAGCGGTTGCTTTAGTTCTTATTCTTATTCTCAATTGAATAATGCATTGGATATGTTCAACCAGAATTATGATAACGGAACTGTTAATTTAGGATACTTAACTTGTTCTGATAATTTAGGTAAAATGGAAGACGAAGGAGATGGATCTACCACGCTTAAAGTTTCAACCAAGATTGGTTTAAACATGAGTGTTTATCCAAATCCATTTAGTTCATCAACTGCAATTGAATTTGTTTCTTCAGAAGACTTAACAGGAACTGTTGAAGTTTTCAATGTAACAGGTGTTAAAATTGCTGAGTTGTTTAAAGGCGAAATTATTGCCGGACAGAAATACAGTGTAAGCTTTAATGCTGAAATGTTAGCTGCCGGAATGTATTTGTGCCGTTTGTCAACTAACAATGGATCATCAGTTCAAAACATCGTGAAGATTCAGTAAGCATTTATTTCAAACCAAAACCAAGGAGGCTGTCTCATAACAAATGAGACAGCCTCTTTTTTTTTATAACAATTTACTGTTTTTTTAAAATCTGTTTCTGCTTCCCCGTACTATTTGTTGCGATTCATATTTATTCCATTTCGCCGGAAAATTTTATTTACAGAACCCAATTTCTGTTTTACTTTTTTTGCTTTTTTCTTTCAACACCACATTTCTTCTAATGACAAAGACAATTAGAATAAATGATTTGACTAATGGTGTTTAAAAATCGCCTTGAATTTTCTTTCAGCCTTGCAGCATTTTTCCCTGCAGAATTCTTTTATAGAAAATTTTTATAAATCTTATTTTACTTTTCTCTTCAACCTCAGCCAATAATCGATATGATTTTTATTGCCTTGGTAATTTTGCTTAGTCAATATTTTTTCAATAATAAACAAGACATGGCACCCGCTATTCGTTAATTGTATAATATCTCCAATAGAATTTACTTTTTTCCGTTAGCTACTTTAGCCCTCAAGCATGAATGAACAAAAAATCCAGAAAAAAAAATGGAGTTTGCTTTTAAAAATTTTAAAAGTAACGGGTGCATTTATTCTTTTGTTGGTTATTATCGGAATTGCAATCAGTTTAATATTCGGAAATGATATAAAACAATTAGTGGTTAAACAGATAAATAAACAATTGGCGGTGGAAGTAAAAGTGCTGGGCGATATTGATTTTTCGGTACTTAAAAATTTTCCGTTTGCATCAGTTACTTTTAACAAAGTAGAAATAAAAGAAAGTTACAAAGGCAGCAATTCAAATTTATTAGAATCGGAAAAAATTTCGTTGTTGTTTAACATCCTTGATTTGTGGAGAGGAAATTATACTCTGCAAAAAATTATTATCGGCAAGGGAAAATTAAATGTAATGATCAATGAAAACGGCGAAGGCAATTATTTTATTTTTAAATCAATTGCAGATACTGCCTCTGACGAACTAACAGTAAAAATTGATAAGATTCAACTAAACGATCTGGAAACAAAGTTTGTTGACGATGAGCTTCAGCAGCTTTATGAATTTCAAATTCACGATGGAAATATCAGTGGAGCGTTCGGGACTTCTCTTTTAAAATTAAATTTAAAATCGTCGTTGCTTTGCAAACATTTATATGTTTCGTCGGAAGATTATTTGCAAAACAAAGAAGTAAAAATCAAGACCGAACTGAATTTAAATTTGAGTGAAACAGAATACAATTTTTCCAACACTCAAATTGAGATTGAGAATTTTTCATTCAGTGCATCAGGTCAGATAAAACAAAAAAAGAACTCCACTTTTATTGATCTTACTTTCATTGGAAATCAAATTGGAATTGAATCGTTCGCCGGAATATTACCACAGCAATATTCAAACTATTTGAAAGAATTTAATACAAATGGAAAATTGATTTTGAATGGGCGTATTAAGGGCGCTTATTCAGCCAAGATGAACCCGGATATCAGTTTTTCATTTTCAGTAAAAAATGCAAGCATTAGCAATAATAACATTGATGCAAAATTTGAAAATGTAAATTTTAATGCAATTTATTCGAACGGAGTAAATAGAAATTTAAGTACCAGTAAAATAAATTTAAAAAATGCAACAGCATCCATTAACGGGAAGCCAATAAGCTTCAATATGGAATTGCGGAATTTTAAAAAACCTTACCTCGATTTGCAATTAAATACGGTGATTAACCTTTCAGAAATTTATCCGCTTTTTAAAATTCCGGAATTAAAAAATGCATCGGGCGAACTGCGGTTAACAAAATGTTTTTATTCAGGTCCGGTTAGCCAGCTAACAACATCACCCGATTTTAATTCCATTAAATCAGGTGGTGAAATAAGTCTTACTGACGGAAAAATGAATTACAATGGAACTGCATTTGAATCCATCAACGCTTCGCTCTTGTTACAAAACGGAAATCTTGTTATTGAAAATTTTACTGCACAAACTACTTCTTCTGATTTTTCAATCAATGGTAATTGCACTAACCTTCTCCCCTATTTATTTAATAATTCTATTTCAAATAAATCAACATTGAAAGTCGGAACTAATTTAATAGTTTTTTCAAAAAACATTGATGCCAATGAGTTGAACGAAAATCACACTTCCGAACAAACCGGGCAGGCTGGTTCAACAGCCATTGCCTCATTGCTTGAAATTGTAACCGGCAATGTAAAATTCAGCATCGGGCATTTTAAATACGATCGGTTTAGAGCAACTGATTTCAAAGGAACTTTAGTGTGCACAGGCAATCAGGTTTTTTTTAATAACATAACTATGAATGCTGAAAAAGGAAATGCAATTATTAATGCACAACTGAATTATTCGGATTGGAATCATACCCTTTTAGATGGGACTTTTAAAGGAAACAACATAGACATCAATCAGTTATTTTATGAATTTAACAGTTGGGGACAAACCGAAATAACTGATAAAAACCTGAAGGGAAATCTGACCACCAATCTTGTATTGAAAGCCGGTTGGAATAAAAATGATTTTGATTATAATCAACTTGTGGTGGTGGCTGATGTAACAATTGACAAAGGTGAGTTGAATAATTTTGAGCCAATGAAATCGCTTTCTGCCTTTGTTAAAATTTCAGAATTGGAAAACATACGCTTCACCCAATTAAAAAACCAAATTGAAATACGAAACAGCACAATCAATATTCCTACAATGAATATTTTCACCAACGCCATAAATCTTGAATTATCAGGATCACATACTTTTGAAAACATAATTGATTACCGCATTAAATTAAATCTGCTGCAATTGCTTTCGAATAAATTCAAATCAAAAAATAATTTCGATCCGGAAGCTGTTGAACAAAGCGATGACGGACTATTGTTTTTATTTATTACCATGAAGGGGCCGGCCTCTGACCCAATAATTAAATACGATAAGAAATCAGTTAAACAAAAAATAAAACAGGATGTGCAGATTGAAAAACAAAATTTAAAAACTATTTTACAACAGGAATTTAACAGCCAGCAAAATCAGCAGCAACAAATTAAAGATTGGAAGGCGCCGGAAGAATACGAAACAATGACATTTGAAGACACTACTCAATTAGAAGAAATTAATTTCTCGACACAGGATAACGCGGACGAAACCGAAGAATCGGTAACCAAACAAAAACAGAAAGAAGCATTCGATCAGTTTAAAAAGTCACTGCAAAAAAAACAAGGAACGCCAAAATGAATTTATACAGGCAAACACAATATTGGAAAATTTTATTGATTGGCTTGCTTACCTTAATTGTAATCGCTACCATTTTATATTCTAATTACCTGGCAGAAAAATTGGCCGGCGAAGAACGAAAAAAAATAGAACTCATTGCCAATGTTTACAAAAAACTAAACAGTGCTTCTGACAATTTGGATATCAGTTTCATGTTTGAAATTATCAGTAGTAACACAACTGTTCCATTGATATTAACCGATGAGAAAGGAAATATTATTGGCTTTAAAAATATTGATTCGTTAAGAGCTCAAAACGACAAAAGAAAAAGAGCCCATACAAATTGTTTACTCTGAAAATTCAAAAAACTTTATTTATTACAACGACTCATATCTGCTGCAACAATTAATTTATTTTCCCTATATCCAATCATCCATCATTGTCATTTTTTTAATCATCGCTTACTTTGCTTTCAGTAGTTCAAGGCGGGCTGAACAAAACCGAGTTTGGGTTGGCATGGCAAAGGAAACCGCACATCAACTCGGAACTCCGCTTTCATCACTCAGTGCCTGGGGCGATTACCTTGACAACATTCTCCCTGAAAATATCAAAGAAAAATTTTTACCTGAATTATCCAAGGATATTCAACGGCTTGAAACCATAACAAACCGGTTCAGCAAAATTGGTAGTCAGCCAGTGTTAACCGAGGAAAATTTATATACTGAAATTGAAACCATGGTGGATTACATTAAACAACGGGCTAGCGGGAAAGTTGATTTTAACATACATCAATCTGAAGGTGCAAATATCCGCGCCTTAATTTCAGTACCGTTGTTTGGTTGGGTATTGGAAAATCTTTTGAAGAATGCACTTGATGCAATGGACGGAAAAGGAAAAATTGATATTTACATCAGTGCCAATAATGTACACGCTATAGTAGATATTAAGGATACAGGTAAAGGAATTCACTCTTCAAAATTTAAAACAGTTTTTAAACCCGGGTACAGTACCAAGCAGCGCGGTTGGGGATTGGGCTTATCGCTCAGCAAACGAATAATTGAAAATTACCTGAAAGGAAAATTATTTGTTAAAGAATCTGTAATTGGAAAAGGTTCAACCTTTCGAATTGTATTGGATGAAAAACGCAATGCCTGATTTGAATTTCAGTTAGTACTGATTTACTTTTTAGCTCCCATTTTTACTATCAATTCAAATTCAGGTTTAGTTAATGGCATTACCGATAATCTTCCGATTTTTATTAAACCAATATTGCATAATTCATTTTTTGTTTTCATCAGCGCGAGCGAAACCGGATTACTCAATTCCTTTTTTGCTTCCAATTCAATGGCCACCCAACCTTCATCTTGGGTGGTAGTATCCTGAAAAAATTCGCGGCTAACGATGGCAGAACCAACTACAGCTTTGTCATCGTTGCTGTGATAAAATAATACTTCATCACCCTTTTTCATGGCTT
>JAHEZG010000237.1 GCA_023251195.1 Chitinophagaceae bacterium
ATTTCATTTTCAAGTAACTGTTTTTCTCAACTGAATTGCGTGGAACCGGTTTACATCAACAGTTCATTAAACTGCGGTGGCATTACCGATAGTGTTTGCGGTTGCAATGGAGTTTCTTATCCGAATTTTTGCGAAGCTTTTTATCACAATGGAATTACATCGTGGACTTCAGGTTCGTGCAACAATCCACCTGCATGTCATGCAGATTTTACTTATAATGATTTAAACGGAACTTATCATTTCAGTAACAATTCTTCAGCAGGCACAAACAATTGGTTCTGGGATTTTGGCGATGGGCTTGGTTTCTCGGCATCGCCCTCTCCTACTTATCTGTTCAGCAGTTCAGGTACTTACATGGTATGCTTAACCACTACTGATAACAATGGCTGCGAAAGCACAACCTGTAAAGTAATTGAAGCAGTGGTTCCGAATTTAAATTGCTCAGCATTGTTTGGTTATAGCGATTCCTGTGGCTTTGTTCACTTTATAGATTTCAGTGCAGGAAGTAATTTATCGTATGATTGGGATTTTGGCGATGCAACTTTTGGCAGCGGCTTTAATCCTTATCATGCTTACACAACAAGCGGATGGTACAATGTATGTTTAACCATTACAGATACATTAAATGCATGCGTCAGTCAATTTTGTCAGAGTTGTTATATTCATCTCACAACCGGAACCGCCTCGTTTACTTATTTAAACCCAATCGTTTTTCAGGTAGCATTTGATGCAAGTTTTACAGGAACAGCGAGCAACTGGTACTGGAATTTTGGAGATGGAAATACTGCAAATATTGAAGACACAACTTATACCTATTCAGGATGTGTTTACACTGCCTGCCTTCAGGTAGCCGACGAATATGGTTGCCTTGTTACACCGGTTTGTCAATTGTTGAATGCATGCATTGCCAATCCCTGTTATGTAAATTTTACACATGCTGATTCTTGCAACATCGTAACATTCACTGCACAAAATCTTACTTCAAATAATACATACAACTGGAATTTCGGTGATGGAACATTTTCAACTGCAGCAAATCCGATTCATATTTATTCATTGAGTGGCAACTACAATGTTTGTTTAATTTCAACTGATACTGTATTGAATTGTTCTGATACTGCCTGTAATCTGGTAAGTGCTCATGTGATGATTGGCGCTCCTGCTTTTACAAGCAGCACTGTTTCATACAACCCCAATGTGGTTGAATTCATTGCAAGCTTCAGTGATACTGCCGGAAACTGGATATGGAATTTTGGCGATGGACAAAATTTAACAACCACTGATTCTACTGTTCTGCACACTTATGCAAACTGTTTATATACGCCCTGCGTTCAGGTTCATGATTCGTTTGGTTGCTACTCTCCCGTTATTTGCGATTCCATTATTGCCTGCGAACCCAGTAATTCATGCAATGCTGATTTTGGTTTTGTTGATTCATGCGGTACGGTTCAATTGATAAATTTTTCAACCGGAATTAATGTGCTTACTTATCACTGGTATTTTGGTGACTTTAATGAAGACTCTATTTTGAATCCGGTTCATCAATACCTGGTAAGCAGTAATTATGAAATCTGTTTAGAAGTTAGTGATTCAATAAATCAGTGCTTTAAAACTTTTTGCGATTCTGTTCCGGTGCATGTTCCGGTTTTGAATGCAAATTTTTTATACCTGCAAACAAGTCACAATCCAAATGTGGTGTCATTTTTTGATTTTACTCCAGGCACCGGAATTGAAAACTGGGTATGGAATTTCAACGATACTACCGTACAAATCAGCGGAGTGCAAAATCCGGTTCACACTTTCAATGGATGCGAATACATGGTATGTTTAACTGTTACCGATTCATTCGGGTGCAGTTCAGTTCATTGCGATTCGGTTCATTTGTGTGAAGATGGAATTGAAATTCTGAACGATTATCAATCACTTGATGTGTATTTTAATCCTGTTATTAATTCCATAGAGGTGCGTGTTCACAGTTTAAGTACAGAAAATTTTTCGGTTCAATTATCAGATATATTGGGGCGAAAAATTATTGAAGTTGCGAATCAGCAAACTTTAAATTCTACATCCATAATTAATATTCCAGTAAATGAAATTTGCGAAGGATTGTATTTCGTTACAATCGTAAATAATGAATTTTCTTTCTCCAATAAAGTTGAGATTAAGAGATAATCATAACTAAATCACTAAAAAATTGGAATAGAATTTTGATGGGAACAGAAATCATTTACATTTGCCACTCCAAAAAAACTGGTCTGGTAGTTTAGTTGGTTAGAATGCTGCCCTGTCACGGCGGAGGTCGTGGGTTCGAGTCCCATCCAGACCGCTTGATAACTTCAAATGAAGTTATTTCAATTAAAAGCCAATCATTTACAATGATTGGCTTTTCTATTTCGATCAACTTATTTCACTTTCTAACTGATTTAGTTTCACCAATGTTTCACCTGTTGCCTAAGTGTTTCACCTTGAATTAATTTAACGAGCATGAATATGAACCAAGTGGCTTCTTCTTACATTATTTTCTAATACCGTTATATTAGTTTTTCAGGAAAAATATTATTAAATTCTCAGGTGGTTTTATGGTTTTCTCTATTGCATTTTATTTTATTCTAAAATGCATTGCACTAATTTTTACTTGAATAATTCAGTGAACTTAGCGTGCATTTGAATATAAAAATTTCGCCAACAAGTGTCGGGCACGATACAAATTTTGATTGACAATTGAGTTACTTTCAAATCTATAGCCTCAACTTTAATACAAAATATATCCGTTAAGTATGTTCTTCTTCTTCAATTACCACAACTACCTCTGCGTATTCTTTTGAAAGTTCGGTGAGTTCGTGTTCTGTTTTTCCTTCGGTGTTAATGACTGTATTGCTTGCCGGCTCATGCGAAGAGACCAATTCATTCACCTTTAAGTGAAGTGAAGCCGAAAAGCGATTGAATGTTTTCTGAATAATAAATAAACTTAAAAATGTAATTCCTAAAATAACATCGCGAATGCTGTCGTGAAGATTGAGTGAATAAAATTCTTTATTGCAAAGCCAGAAAATAACAACACTCAATGCAATAATAAATGTAAGTGAGTTGCCAAGAATTGCAGTTGCAGCTCCGGTCAATTTTTCAAACGCTCTTTCTGTTTGCCTTCTCAAATCAATCATTGATGTAAACTTCGTTTTTATTGCTGTTAATAATTCAAATCGAATTCTGAAAATACTCTTCTACAAAAAGATGCATTTCATATTCATTCATTTTATCTGCGTTTTTAACTTCTACTTTTATTTTTTCAAAATGATGGTCATCCTTAATCAAATTAGCTAATTCATTTTTTGCCGTAGTTGGGCCGAATAGAATTACTTCGTCATAGTTTCTAATGGTTTCTCCGATTTTTTTGTAGAATAATGATTGCTCATGCTGTTTTTTGTTATGCATCAGATGCTCCCCTTTTTCCAAACTTTCGTCCTTACTATCGTGGTTAAAGGTGGAGGAAAGAACGGTGGAGATAATTTCACCTGATGTTAATTCCATCATGTTGGCTGATGAATGATCCATCCAAATACCGATTCGTTTTGCAATTTTCATTGGTTAGTTTTTTTAATTATTTAGAAATCATTTTTAATACAGTGTTTTATTTCAATAACGAAATTTTCGAAACTGACAGCAATTTAACCGCTTAATTATTTTTATTCATCCAGGTAAATATTTCATTTTTCAATTGAAAGAATCAACAGAAAAATTGACTTCTTTTTTGCCAATGCACTATGCGGAATTCCAGGGTGCAGGGCAAGCATTTGCCCTTTTCTTATATCAGAAGATTTATCATCTGTTTTAAAAATTATTCTTCCTTTTATTACCTGTATGGCCATTGTTCCTTTGGCAATGTGTTTTGTAATTTCAGATCCCTTTTTCAATGCAACCAATACAACACTAAATCCATTAGATTTATAAAGAGAAATTGTATTGCGATCCTTTTTTTTCCAGGATTTATCTTTTAAAATATTTTTTATAAAGAAAGGAATGTCAAGGGTAACCATTTGCGCATTCATCAATTTGTTTTCTTCTGAGTTTAGTGTAGTAACTAAATCCATTTCTTCCTGATTGTTGTTTTCCTGTTTTGTCATCATGATTGAATTAAAAATATTTTGAATTATTATTTCCGAACAAAGGTGATTGCCATATCAAGAATGGCCGTTACATAACTTTTTATAAAAGTTACATTATTCACACCTGGTGAAAAATCAATTCCGCTTCAGTGCCAATAAACGCTCGCGCTACTATAACTAAACAAACCGGTGATTTTACTGTTGAATTTTTTTAACCGGAAATACGGATTGCCTGTTTATTAATTACTTCAGGTGAATTATGTAAGAACTAATGATAATAGTGTAACATTTAAAAGCAGTAAGCCGGCCACTTTTGCAACTGAAATCCAACTCTGTATTCGCCTTATCACAAAAGGAATTTTTTTAAGCTTTAACCTGAGTATCACTTCAACTAAAGTTTATGATTTTTACAATTACGAATACATCATCCGCAGATGAAATAATTATTAGCCTTCGGGCAATTATAAAACGGCACAATGGAATTATTACTGAAAGCAACAGGGGCGGAAGTTTTATCATTCCATTTTTATTTGGAACTTTAAATGCCGGGTTTATTCTCACAGATAATTTCCTGAAAATACATGTATCGCAGCATCCACTATTTGTAAATCAAAGAAGAATCGAAAATCTTTTCAAACAAATAAATAAAAGAAATAAAATTACCTGAGCCTGAATTTTGCGCTATCAAATTACCTTCACTTGAATAATTAAACTTAAGTCCTCAGCGTTGGATTTCGCTTTGGCGCGATTGTCGGTTGTGTTTTCAATCAACAGACAATTGGCATTCTTTAATTGTTTGATCATCAATAAAAATTTCATCTCTGCCACTGAAATAAAAAATTTTAAACCGTATTTTTTATTGGATTTAAAATCTGTAATCAATCCATACTTGCTTACAATTTCATTATAACTTTTAATAGTGAAATTTTTTGTATGTGTGGATCTCCCATAAATATATAATGCAGGCGGCTTTTCTTCTGCCTCACTTATTTGATTTGCTGCTTCATTTTTTAACTTCGATAGAGATGGCATCTGCGTTCTTTTAAACTCCTTTTTAAAATTTTTCTGAACTGATATTATTTAAATTATTTCCCGTTTCATCTAATGCTACCTTGCATTATAATTTTGTTTGTACTGATTTTTTACTTTCTGATATATTTATCTCTTGCAATCAATACAATGCCCCCTGCAACAAGCACTGCTCCGATAAGTGGTGGCCATTGTACAGTATGATTTTCTTGTTTATTTATTTCTATTGGTCCTAAGTCAACAACTTTTTCCGTTGTTACATAGTTAAATCCGGTATAGGCAAGCATAATTATTCCGATGATGATGAGCCCGAAGCCAATTGCTTTTGATTGCATGATTTAGTTTTTAGTAAGGTGATTTTATTTATAAAAAAAATTTTGATGGAATGACTGGCATTATTTTAAGCCGCACCATTTTTTGCTCAACGATTTTCATTTTGCATTCATCACATTGAAAAAAACACGAGCCCCTATTATCGTTGTGTTGATTTTTGCAGTAACCACCACCCATTACCAATGCTTTTGGCAATGCATTGCAGTGTTGCGTAACAATGTTTAACACCTTTGAACTGCGAACACTCAATTGATTGTAACAACTTTTAATTTCAGTGTGAGCTGAGTTAAGCACTTGTTTTAATTCATTGGTTTTCATGATTTATATTTTTAATGTATGGCAATTCCTAAAGTCGAAACACCAGTGGAGAGGTCGAGAAAAATTCCGAGTTTATTATTGATGTGATACTCAGTGCCGATGTGTAAATCGAGAAATAAAGGATTTGGATTATGATAATAATTTCTATCGCCATAATAATCGCTGTCCCATCGTGAGCTGACTATTGCAAAACCCAATGAACCGGCGAGGTAAAAATCCCAATCGGAATTTGCTTTGAGCAACTGATCAAAATAGTAGGTTCCTTTTACACCAATAGGAATTACAGTTTCATGGTAGTAGTAATTGCGATAAGGAGTATTCTTATTTCCCCAGTAATAGGTATTGCGGAAAGTATAAAAACTCACAAATGGCGCAAGTGTAAAGTTGTGTGCAAGATCAAACTCGTAATTAAGATTAAACACAGGAAGTGTGCGGCCTATATATCCATAGTAACCGGAATAGCCACCAACTCCCAATCCTAAGTTTAAAGTTTTTCCG
>JAHEZG010000238.1 GCA_023251195.1 Chitinophagaceae bacterium
CGAACTGCCAACATGGTCCACCTAAAGGTCGAATATTACTTTCAACATTAGAAGCAGTTAAATGAAAAGTTATATAAAATCTCTGTGGACTATTGCTGTTCAAAGCTGTTATCGCATTTTCCAATTGGTTTGTTTGCCCTGCGCTAATACCCTTCCCAAAAGAAATTAATCTTTGAAAATATGTTCCCCACTTTTTGTTATGTGACTTCGCAAATACACTCATGTATTTGTTGTAAAAATCTTGTCTGTTATTATAAAACGATTTTAAATGATAAGGGAAGATTGTATTTATCACATGTCGGATGTTGTCCCCGTCAGTATGAAAATCTTGTGGATTGCGGTCAGCAAGCCAGACTGATAAATCGGTGAAATCACATGGAGTTGAAATATTGATGATAATATTAGTGTCTTCCCCTGTCGGTTGATTTATAAGGTGAGTTGATACATTATTCCAAGCTTCAAAGCATGTTGTTCCATTAATTAAAACTGCCATTTTTTAATTTTTTCCAATATAAATCAACTTCCTATTTTGAATACTTACCAAAACTCTTCCTCCATTATTTTTCATTAACTCATCAAAAACTTTATATGAATTGATTATACAAGTTTCCCATTGTTTAGCAGTACAATCCTTTACTTCAATTTTGCTAACTAATTTTTGAATTGTTTTTAAAACATCTGTATCAACGCGGTCGCTGTATTTAAATAGTCGATGATTTTGAGCATGATTATAAACATATAGCGTTACAAGTTCCTCGGTTATTCCTGCTCTTGCTCCATCTTCAACTTCATCAATTTGTCCAACACTTTTTCTTTTTAACTTCAAAAGTTTCCTAATCACAGGACTCCAACCTAAATATGCAACATAACCATAATGAAAAATGTCATGAAAACGATACCCATCATCTTCATGCGAATTGTCAGTAAGGGGGTCGCCGATTAAACTGCCATCAGTTTTAATAATTTTCATTTTTTGCTTACCATCTTCTTCGAAAGGAATAAAACAAATTTCAAATTCCCTTGGAAATTTTTCCATTTCATCAAAATTTTCGTCATAGATTTTAAACTTGCTTATATCGAGTTCAGTAAACCTATCGTCGATTTTTTTCATATTAATTTCAGCAACCTCTTCAAGCTCAATTTTATTCTGTGTTGCTATCGTAGAAATATACCAAAGAACATCACCAAGTTCTTCCTTCAATTTATCTTTAAAGGCAGCATAACCTTCACCATCTCTTAATTTTTTCTTAAGTTCTGTCAAAACAGAACCTGCCTCCCCAATTATTCCAAGAAAAGGAATAAACTCGTTTATCTTGTCATCAGCTATATACTTTTGAATAGTTTTTTTTGCATGTTCTTGATAAGATTTGAATTCCATTATTTATTTTTTAGTGTTTATGTTTAATTAAAATTATCAATGACTTTAATAAAAATTATTGCTTCACAATAACTATTAATTTTCTTCGATAAAAAAATGAATGATTCATTTTTACCGTAGTTCTACGACCTTTATTTTTAAAGGCTTGGTTGTATTGAAAATTTTGATATAAAAAAAGCCGCCCCGCAAAATGCGAGACGGCTTTCTGTTTAGAATGACTTTTAAGATTTATTCGTGTGTTTTCTTTTTTATTTTAATTGAACTCATGAATGCTTCGCATTTAGTGTTGCTTGCGTGAAGGATGTGAAGGGTTTAGTGCAAAGCACCGGAGCGAAGCGCAGCCCGTAGCAGCCTGACAGCATTTTTTTATTGAAGAGTGTAATGGTTTTATAAAGTGAGATTGCCGCGTCGAGTGATTACACTCTCCTCGCAATGACATCGTAAAAAATGGTGGCACGCCCTGTATCAGTTTTCAGTAAACAGTAATCAGTTAACAGAAAATAAAAAATGCAGCAAGAGTTTTGGCGGATCCACCAGAGGCGGACTTTCAGCACTATTGCTGCACGATCAGGAGGAAACGGAAATAAATGAGCGTTAAGGTTTCAACTGTTGAGATTGCTTCGCATTGATTACAATGCTCGCAATGAGAGGTTGCTATTTTGCAATGACAGTCCTTCGACAGGCTCAGGATGACAATTAGATTTTTGTTAATTGGAAAGTGAGTTCTAAAGATTTGCCGAGTTTGAAAAACACCTCACCAGCTACGAACCCCTCTCCCCAGAGCGGAGAGGGAAGCTTCAGAGATTAAGCTTTGGTTAACTGGATATTGAGCTCTAAAGATTTACCAAGTTTAATCTCCACATTGGGGATGATGAGTGTTTGGTATCCGGGGAGTGTTACTGTGATGTTGTAAACTCCGCCTTTGAATTTTTGAATGATGTAGGTTCCGTTTACTTCTGATAAACCAGATTTGCCGGTGCCGAGTAATGAAATGACTGCTGCATATAGCAGCGCGCCGGTAACTGAGTCGGTGACGATTCCTTTGATGGTGGTGTGACGGGTGCCGAGGTCTATGATGATGCGGGCATTTAAATATGTTTGATAGAAATCGGGGTTGAGGGATTTTTGTGCACGCATGATTTTGTCGCCCTGCTTTTTGAGTAATGCGCTTCCACTTTTTGTGAGGGTAACGATATTGCCATTTTGTGTTTTTTGTGTGGCTCTGCCGGTGCTGCCTGCTCCGATGGATGTTTCGTAAGCACTGACAGCCGATGTTGCCGCTGTGATGTAGGCGGCGTTGATGCCGTAGTCGGATGTGAGGATGGCGACATTGGCTGTGGCAAGTGCGATGTAGTTGCTCATGAGGTCGGGCAGCAACTCATCGGCAGTGGCTTTGAGTGTTGATTCGGCAATTTTTGTTTTTGCTTCGAGGATGACATCGCCTGTTTTTACGGCAAAGGCAAAGAGTGATGCTACGATTGGATACATTAAATCAACGGCTGTTTGCTTGAGGAGTTTTTTGTTTGTGGCGGTTCCTTGTCCGGCTGAGGTGGCGAGGGAATCGGCGGCGTGAATGGCGAGGATGGTTGCGAAGAGTGCAGCGTCCACGGCCTTGAGGGCGAGGATGGAGTTTACTATTGAAATGTATGCAGTGAAGATTGACTTTACGGCATCGAACATTGTGAGGCGATTTTCGTCTTTGGTTTTCATGGTTTGAAATTTTTATTGTTGTATTAACGATTGGGTGTTGTGGTGTTATTGTTTTTTATTGAATATTTATTTTGAGATTATTGCATGGGGGAGTATAATAAAATTGTGGGTGGTTTCGTTTGGCGGGCGCGGGGAATACAATGGAACACAGATTGCGCTGATGTAGCGGATTTTCACTGATTGAAAATGAATACATTTTACCGCAGAGGCGCAGAGACGCGGAGAATATATATGTTGTTTGATGCTATGTCCTTCGACAGGCTCTGGATGACAGCTTCACAAAAAAATACAATGGAACACTGATTGCGCGGATGAAGCGGATTTTCACTGATTGAAAATATATTCAGTTGATTAGTTCATTAGTTGATAGCTGTTAGGAATACGAATACATTTCAAGCGGAGAGCGCCGATGAATACACGCGGATGTTCGCGGAGATTAATACGAATATTGTTTGATGCTAAGTCCTTCGACAGGCTCTGGATGACAGCTGCAAAAAAATTACGAATACATTTCACGCGGAGAGCGCCGATGAATACACGCGGATGTTCGCAGAGATTAATACGAATACAGTTTGCTGCTTAGTCCTTCGACAGGCTCTGGATGACAGATGCAAAAAAATTCGAATAAATTTTATTGTTTCATTTGTTAATTGGTTGGTTAGAAATTATTACCGGCGGATAAAATGCATCTGTAGTGGTTCTACTGTTTAAATGCACTTAGTTAAAAAATATTAAAGTCGAATATAAATTTTGAGTAAGTACTCGCTATTTTAAAATAATTATTTACAAAAGCAATAGCTGAAATATTTACACCGTAGAACTACGATGAAAATGCAATTTCGGTTTTCTTGTGTTGGAAGTTCTTTTCATTTTGTGTTCAGAAAAAAACGGAGGAAGCTGAAAATACGGATTAAAAAAACAAAAGCAAAAAAATTAATGTTATGGCAAAAACAAGTACTTGGAAAGTTAAAGATGGTTGCAGGAGATGCAAGAGTCCTGCATATTATTATCCTGCAAAACTGTTGCTTGAATCTCAAAGTTCTAGGGAATTGACTGCGAACTCTGCAAACAGAAATGTGAGCGTTAGTTGTACTGGAGAAAATGATGGTTCAAAACATACTCTTGATTATATTTTTCCAACAGACTTTGAAAAAATTCAATAATTAATTTATATCTAAAAATATTTCTATGGCTGGAATTGATAGAGATTATTGGCTTGACTTTGCAAAAGATGGCGTTACAAAAAGCATTGAAAGCAGGGAAAAGGCCGCCGATAAATTAGACACTTTCCTTACATGGGTTTGGGGTATTTATACCACTGTATTTGCATTGGCAAGTTTATTAAATTATGTAAGCACAAATATTTGTCAACTAATATTTGTTGCCCAGCCGATATTGATAATAATGCTATCCCGATATTTCTGTACAATGGTTTCTATGCCGAGTACAAACAACGATGATGAAAGTCTTGCCGACCCAAATGATGTGGCAAGCATTATTGATGGTTTTAAAATTATAGTTGACAATAAAAAGAAAAAGCTTGGTGTAGCAAAAATATTTACTTTGATATCTATTATAAGTTTAAGTGTTGCATTGGTTGGATACAATTTTTATGATCCTGACAAACAATTAAAAAGGGAAATTCAACTCACGAAGTTGCAAAAGGATTTGAATAACCAAAAAATTATTCCATTAAAATTACAACAATCGGAGAACGATAGTATTAAAATAGATAATGAATTCTATGATCTTCAATTGCAAAATCTGCTGAAGAAGAAAAAAATTAATTGTTTTAGAAATAATGATTTGAAATATTACGACACACTTAAAAATTTTGAAAAATAATAACGGAGTTAGCTGAAAATCCGGATTAAAGAGTAAGCGAAAAAAAAATTATCAAAATGAAAATCAAAAAAATCTGTAAAAGATTAGCCTCAGTATTAATTGTTATCTATCATGTAATCGCTTGTAAATCTTGTACAAGGTCTTTTGACAAGGAAGACCACAGCGGTTTCTGTCCTTTTTGTGGGGCAGATAATAATTAATCATCTATTTATTCTACCGCCATATTTAAAATGGCGGTAGTTTTTAAAACTAAAAACCAACTTAAACTATGAAAAAAATCACTACCCAAAATTGGTATGCATGGATTAACAAGCAGCAAATTCAACCAACAACATATGGTACATTGCATGTAACCGGTGAAACGATAACTCACCCATCAAAAGTTGCAGTACTTGTTAAAAAAAATCCTCAAGGGATTAATTCACAAATTCTTTTACTAGAAATTGTTCTGCATCCATCAGGTATTCCTACTAAGCAGCCACAGCAGTTACATTATGTTGAAACATTAGTTGAGGAAAATCAATACAGTTCTATTGAGGTTTTTTATTTAGAAGAAAAAATTATAACTATAACTGATATCCCAGTTGTTAGTTAATCATTTCCAAAATGAAAAATATTATCGCCAATTCCAAATAAATATATTATAAATAACGAAAAATGACAGCAAGAAAAAATCAAAAAGAGATGTCTGCAAATGAATGGAATGATTTCATTGATGCAGTAAATAAAACTCATGGTATGAATATCCCTGCACCACCATATAGAGCATTTGTAAAAACCCATGTTGATGCAATGAGTATGATTGGAATGTCGTGGGGTGTTCATACAATGCAAACTATGGGAATGGTAGGAAGAAATTTTTTATCATGGCATAGAGGGTTTGTTTTTGAATTTGAGAAACGCTTACAAGTAGTTAATCCAAATGTATTTATTCCATATTGGGATGCAATTGTTGATAGAGAAATCCCACATGCATTAACTGACCCTTCATTATTAACAAGATGGGGAGTTCAAAGGGATGATTTTGATCGATCACAACTTGGAACAAGTCAAGACATGATTGCGGTAAATTCAATTGCTACATTTCTTACTTTCCAAAGAACATTAGAAGGTGCAATTCATGCGGGAGTTCATAACGCAGTGGGCGGTGATATGGCGAGCGCATCATCTCCCACTGACCCATTATTTTGGTTGCACCATGGAAACTTAGATCGTATTTGGGCAGAGTGGCAAAAAACACATCAATCTAGTCCTTCAAACATGACTGAAGTATTGCAACCAAGTCCAATATTTGG
>JAHEZG010000239.1 GCA_023251195.1 Chitinophagaceae bacterium
GTCAGCATCAATTTATTCATGCGCTTGTGATTGCAGTGCCGAGTTCGCTGTTGATTTTTTATGCTTATCATTTTAATGAAAGCGATTACTGGATAAAACTTTTATATGCAGGTATGTTCGGACTGATGGTGGCGACTGCAATTAATTTTTACAGTGTGCGAAGAAGGAAAACAGAACCGATTTTGAAATCAACCATTACCTGTCCGCATTGCGGACATAAGAAAAAAGAAGTGATGCCGACGAATGCGTGTCAGTATTTTTATGATTGTGAAAACTGTAAAGCTGTTTTGAAACCGGAGGAAGGTGATTGTTGTGTGTATTGTAGTTACGGAACTGTTGATTGTCCGCCGATGCAATTAGGAATGGATTGCTGTTGAATTAATTTTGAACTGAAATAAATTTTAAACCATGCGGAAAATAATTTTTGTTGTTGCACTGATTGCATCAGCTACTTTTTTATTTAATCGCTGCTCTACGAAGAGCAGTGCGGAGGGAAATATTTCTTTTTATGATGTGCCAATGGTTTGTAATGCGGACACCACGATTGGTTGCGGAAGCAGATTGAAACCATTGTTCATAGAATCAGCAAAAGAAAAAGCGATAAAGGAAAGCTGGGTGAACC
This sequence comes from Chitinophagaceae bacterium, assembly GCA_023251195.1. Classification (GTDB taxonomy): domain Bacteria; phylum Bacteroidota; class Bacteroidia; order Chitinophagales; family UBA10324; genus UBA10324. Next base: position 623 of record JAHEZG010000239.1, read on the forward strand.
GCAAGGGAACTGTGATTGCATTTGTGTGGGCAGATGGAAAACCAGATGCCGATGTTGCTGATAAATTATTTGCAAAGTTTGGAATTGATTACTCTGCTATTGATGATGCAAAGAAAGTGAGCGAAATGACGGAAGGAATGAAGGGAAAAGAAAAATGGTATGAGGGAATGGAGGTTGACTCGCTGAGTTTGCTTGAGGCGGGAACAATTGCTTCGACCTCGACAAAAGTTATTCTTAATGCCGGATTGATTACTGAAGATGAAGCAACCGATATTAAAAATGATATTGAGGAATATTTTAAAAAGGAATTAGTGAAAGTGAGAACAAATGATGAACTGCTAAATGACGAAAGAAAAAAATGGCTTGATGATTCTTACCAGATTTATGTAAATCATATTGGGGTTGACCGTGCGGATAAAGTGAAATCCTATTATGCTGATTACTTAACCAAGAAGGATGCAGATGAGCAACAGTGTAAGAAAACCTGTTGCGGAAAAAAGGAGTTGGAAAAGAAAGATGAGTGTTGCAAGAAGAAATAATCCGACTACAAGTTGGAATAATTAATTCAATTCGGCGAGGACGCAGAGCTAAACTGACTTCCTATATCGCCCTGTTTCAATTCATTTATCCGCGTCATAAAACGACTCCAATTTCTTCGTGAAACTGATAAGGAATATTCATTTGTGAGTATGACTGTTTTCTGTTTTCCATTCACAATGGTTTTTATGTGTAACAGATTAATGATAGTTGAATTGTGTATGCGAAAAAAGAATCGTGCATCTAATTTAGCTTCGAGTTTTTTTAAATTGTAGGATGCTAAATAATCTTTCCGGTTAGTGAAGGAGATATTGGAATATGTTTTATTTCCATCCAGTTTTATAATATCGAATAACTCCACTTCGACATTTTCTTCAGATAATAATGAACGGAGAAAAAACGAACCTGAAAGATGCTGATGCAATTTTGCAAAATCGCAGTTGATTAATTTCAACTCCCTTTTCATAAATTTTCAATAGGTGAAAGTTATTCCAGCACCTAAACCCATATCGCTATCGTAGTGCGTGGAAAGGGAAAAATATTTTGTAACGATGTAACGGAAGCCAGCCATGTATTCTTTATCGGTATTTGCCATAAGGTTTAAACGCAAACGACTTGTAACGGGAATATCCTGACGGCTTAACTGAAAACGAAACTTGCCGTCGGAATCAAATCTTGCATCTGCTATTACAAGCATTGGTAAAGTGTATTGGATTCCGACAACGAAAGCCTGCCGGTCGTTTTTGTTGCTTAACTGACCGAATGCATTGTAGGTATCAGTTCCGAAAATATTTCCCATCTCATTATTACCGACCTTGCGATAATGATAATCGAACCCTGCATAGGGATACCACCATTGCTTTTTGCCATGGTAACGACCAAGCATTGTTTCACTTTCGTAACCGTGTTCATCGTGATAACCGAGATGCCACATGGTTTCTAATTTCCAGCGGGTGTTAGCCAGCATTGCTTCACCATCACTGCCATTATTTTCAATTCCGATTTTTGCCATCGGATGAAATTCGCGGTCGTCGCTGAATAATTTTCGTTGTGCTTGTTTCGGATTCGGCAGTTCAGGATTGGGGGGTGAATTTTCGTAACTGAAAATTCTTCCCATGCCACTCATCATGTGATAAAGTAGGTGACAATGAAAAAACCAATCGCCGCTTTCGGTTGCTGCGAATTCAAATGTGTCGGTTTCCATTGGCATAATATCCAACACATTTTTCAACGGTGCGTAATCGCCTTGTCCGTTCAGCAATCTGAAAAAGTGCCCGTGCAAGTGCATCGGGTGGCGCATCATTGTGTTATTGGTGAGTATGACACGAATATTTTCTCCTTTATGAATTAAAATTTTATCGGCTTCGGAAACAGTTTTATTATCCATACTCCATACAAAACGATTCATATTTCCTGTCAGCACAAAATGTAATTCTTTAAGTGTGCCTACAGGCAAAGTGGTTTTTTTAACAGCGCGAAGCATTCCATAATTGAGCGTAATTATTTCGTGCTGGTCTCCCTCTTTTGCATAACCGGAATCATTCATCTGCATGTTAACCATCTTCATTTTTCCTTCCTGCGATTTTGATTTTTTCTTTCCGGTTTTTTGTTCGCCTGTACTTTCGGGATACATGACGCTGTTCATGTCCATGACCTGATTGCTCATTTTCATTCCCATATCATCAAGGTTGCCATTCATTTTCATCATGCCGTTCATCATCTTCATTCCTTCAAAGTATTTCAGTTTGGGAAATGGTGTTGCAGGCATTTTCATTCCGCTACCCAGCCACAGTGATGCAGATTTTGTTCTGTCCTCAGCAGTCGCTAAAAACTCATAGCTCATGTTTTCTGGGATGGTGACAATGACATCATAAGTTTCAGCAACAGCAATAATCAACCGATCAACTTCCACCGGTTCGACATCTTCACCATCATTGGCAACCACTGTCATCTTTCCGCCTGAATAGGAGAGCCAGAAATAAGTTGCAGCACCGCCATTAACAATGCGCAGTTTTACTTTATCACCTGCTTTAAATTGTGGTTGCTCTTCAGTTGGTTTACCATTGATTAAAAATTTTGAGTATGCAACATCACTTACATCCATTGCCAACATTCGTTTCCATTCATTTGTCAGTTTGGTTTTAAGATACCCTTCTTTGATTGCCACAAAATAATTTTGAGTGCTGTGTTTTTTTATCGCATACCAATCAGTTGCATTGTGTAAACTCCGATGTACCTCGCAAGGTTTTTCATTTGTCCAATCGCTAAGTATTATTGGATACTGCTTAATGGGTGGTTCTTTCTTTTTCAGAAAAATCAAAACTCCATACATTCCTATCTGCTCCTGCAATTCAGAGTGAGAATGATACCAATATGTTCCATTCTGTACGACAGGAAATTTATATAAATGTGTTTCACCTGATTTGATTGGCATTTGCGTGAGATAAGGAACACCATCAAACTGATTTGGTAAAATGACTCCATGCCAGTGCAGCGTAGTAGTTGACTTTAATAAATTGTGAACATAAATCTCCGCTGTATCACCTTCGGTGAAAGTAAGTGTGGGCATGGGGATAGAACCATTTACAGCAATTGCATGTCGTGTCTTGCCCGCAAAATTTACTATAGTATCAGTAATGAATAAATTATAGATAACAGCTTTACCCGGCTTTTGATTTTCTTTTTCAATTTGCTGATTAATAATTTTTGTATTGTCTTTTTTTATTGCAGTTTCTTCATGAACTGTTTTAGTAGTGTCAATATTATTTTTTGACTGTTCAGGACTATTCAGTTTGCTTGTTTTTTTCACCAAAGTCATTCCGCACTTCGGACACTTACCGGGAGTTGCAGAATGAATTTCAGGATGCATGACGCAGGTATAATAAACTGAATCGGTTTGTTGCACGATGATTTTTGGGGGGGCTTTTTTGTTCGTGTTTGATCCTGAAGTGGATTTAGGTCTGTTATTGATTTTGGTCGGCACTTGTTTTTCAACTTTAATAATTTTTTTTATTAAAGTCATTCCGCATTTCGGACACATGCCCGGTTTAGCCGCATGAATTTCAGGATGCATCACACAGGTATAATAAACGGAATCAATATGCTGAGTCTGCTTTGTGGTGCCTTGTGCAAATACAGGAACTGATGTAAGCAGAATTGAAATTAAGAAGAGAAATATTTTCATTTCGATTTAATTATTTCGATGCCGCTAAATCTTTCTTGCTGCTGAATGATGCTGAATATGATTTTCCTGCTTTCGTTAAAGTGCAAACTGCATTGAATGCTTCACCATTAATGGCTTGCATCGCAGTTTGCTTTCCATCCATTTGCATCAACTCAATTGTTGTGGAAGCAGATTTCGAGTAAATCATTTTCACCTTGCCTGTAACATTTTTCATGTCGAGTGGTTTTGCATCACCATCCAACAAATAAAAAATGAGGTCGCTTCCGTCAGCTTTAATTTCCATGTGATATGGCTCGGCTTCTTCAATGGTTCCTCCATGCGGACCTTTACCGATTTCACCTACATGATGGTCTTCCTCTTGCGGTTCGCCCTTATTTTCTTCAGTGGTGCTATCAGAATATGAGTCTGTCTCAGTTTGGTAAATTGTTGCATCTCTATTATGAGGAAGCTGATATGATTCCAGATACTTCCCCATTGGACCAATACCTTCCATGTGAACCAACATAGCACCATGATGCCCGGCGATTGAAACTGTTACACCAGATGCAATCAGAAAAAATGTTGTAACTAATTCTATCCATAATTTTCTATTCAGGAAAAAGTGAGAAAGAATTTTCAGTAGTAATGCAGCGAGTGAAAACCAAGAAGTGAGGTCAGCCATTTGCTCGTGCGTATCAAAAATTTCTTTTGCTCTTCCTGCCAGCACTCCTGTGTCAGCATGAAATGTATTTGAGGCAAGCCATGAAGTGATTAAACCAAGAGCTAAAAGAATCAGCGTAGCAACGCTGAATTCTTTTTTGAAAAAAAAGAATGACAGCATTTGAAACAAGATTGCCATAAGCAGAAGCACAATGGGAAAGTGAACTATTAGCGGATGATAATTCGGGAAAGCGCTGATGGCTTCCATTTCCTGGTGTTCGGTCATTTCTATTTGCATTAATGAATCTGACACCGACATTTTGAGTGAATCATCGTGATAATGATGCGCATAAATTTTTCCTGATGCTGATAGAAGAAGAAGAAATCCAAGAATTATTTTTTTGATTTTCATTTTAGTTGATTGATGATTAATCTTATTGATGAATAGAGATATTATTCTGTGCCTTGAATTGTAACATTAAATGTTCCGCTATTTTGCGTAGTGTTGAATGGCATTTCGCCAGTAATGCGTTTGGAGTGGTTGGATTCAAATCCAACATCAAAAAGAAAATAATGTCCGCAACTCAGATTGGGAATGCAAACTGAATCGCCCGGATATACACCTACAAAAAAAGTATCATAATCAGAAGGATTAACACCGGGCGATTCATTCACATTGTACTTTATGAAAACTGTGTCGCAGTATTTTTTAATGTTCACCACCTGATGCACACCATGTTGAAGGAAAACATTCAGTGTAAGATTTCCTGAAGTACCTGCCCCGCAATTATCCAACTTATCGTGAGTACAAGCGGTTGCACAAAAAATAATGAACAGAATAATTGCGTGAGCGGAACTTATTTTTTTCATTGGCTATTAGTCATTCTTCCTTAATCGCAATACAAGATGGACTTTGCCCAACATCAATAGTTGAAGTAATTGTATGAGATGCAACATCAATAACACTTACTGAATTTGAATTTTGATTAGCCACATACGCTTTACTCTGTCTTTTATTAAATGCCATCCATCTTGGATTTGCTCCGACATTCATTGTTCCCCGTTGCACCCAATCAGTTCCTGAATGAGTGAACCACGCTACTCTGCCATTTGAAACATCACTCACCCATAATTCTGAATTTGCAGATTGATAAATTACATGGGATGGTTGGAAGCTAAGATTTAAAGAA
>JAHEZG010000240.1 GCA_023251195.1 Chitinophagaceae bacterium
ATGCCGATTTATTGCATTACAATATTTATTACACACCGATTCAGGGAGGAGATTTTAAAATAGTTGATTCAACCATTCAACCTTTTATCAGTAGTTACTTACATGATTTGGTAAATTCAGTAGCCGGTTGTTACTACATAACAGGAACAGATTCTAATTACAATGAAGGAGCAAAGAGTCCGATACTTTGTGTTGAGAATTGTCCGTATTACGAATTACCGAATGTGTTTACACCCAACAGTGATAATCAAAATGATTTGTTTCATCCGTTTCTTCCATTCAAATACATTGATAAAATTGATATAAAAATTTATGACAGTTGGGGAGTGTTTGTTTTTGAAACTACCGAACCGATGATTAACTGGGATGGAATAAACAGTACCAATGGAAAAATGTGTGCTGATGGAACTTACTACTATGTGTGTGATGTGTACGAACAATCACTCGCCGGAAGTGTGAAGCGAAGCAAACCACTTTCAGGATTTATTCATTTGTATAAATAGAAGATGTTCACTGGTATAATCGAATGTTTTGGAAGTGTAACCGCAATTGAATCTTCAGGTTCAAATAAAATGTTTACCATTCAATCAGTAATTTCTGCTGAATTAAAAATTGACCAAAGTGTTTCGCACGATGGAGTTTGTTTAACTGTAGTTGAAATAAAAAATGATACACATAAAGTTATTGCTGTGGATGAAACATTGAATCGCACCAATCTTTCAGAATGGAAAGCCGGACAAAAAATAAATATCGAACGCGCCATGATTGCCAATGCAAGATTCGATGGTCACTTTGTTCAAGGGCATGTGGATGCAGTTGCAATAGTTGAAAAAATAAAAGAGAAAAACGGCTCATGGATTTTTCAATTCAAACTTTCCGAATCACATGCAGGATTAATAGTTGAAAAGGGAAGCATCTGCATTAACGGAGTCAGTTTAACTGTTACATCAGAAAATAAAAAATCGTTTTCAGTTGCAATCATTCCATACACTTATGAGCACACCAATTTCTCTCAACTAAAAAAAGGAGGGAAGGTGAATATAGAATTCGATGTAATCGGAAAATATGTGAAGCAGATGATGCGGATGAAAGTGATTTAAAAATGGAACGCAGATTTTTATGATTATTATGATCAACGCAGATCAAAAATTTTAATCAATCATTTTTTTTCTTGATGAATCTGTTTGCTTCGAACTTCAATAAAAAAATCTTAACAATCATAAAAATCTGCGTTCTATCCCGCAGCAACATGATGTCAATTCTTATCCACCAACTCCGCCAACTCTTCCCATTCTTTTGTGGCGGCTGCTAATTTCTTTTTCAGTTCATCATACTGCGAAAAAATATCCTGACTGTTTGCACTTTTCATTTCATTCGGGTCAGCCATTTTCTTTTCTATTGCTGCAATAGCAGTTTCAAATTCTTCAACCGTTTTTTCTGCCTTCTGCAATTTGTTTTCTAATTTCTTTTTCTCCTTTTCTGCATTTCTTTTTTGCTCGTTGTCAGAAGGTGAATCAATATTTTTTTGTTTGTCCACTGCATTCTGCTTCTGCTTGATTTCTAATTGTTGCAACGAATCCAAGTTAAGTGAACCAAGAAATTCTTCAATTTCACCAATGTATTCCTTAATGGTTTGATTGCGGAAATAAAAAGTCCGGTTTGTTAAGCCCTGTAAAAAATCTCTATCGTGGGAAACGAGAATTAAAGTGCCGTCATAATTCTGCAATGCTTCCTTCAATACTTCCTTACTTACCATGTCTAAGTGATTCGTCGGCTCATCCAGAATTAAAAGATTAGCAGGTTCCAATAACAAGCACGCCAGTGCGAGTCGAGATTTTTCTCCACCTGAAAGCACCTTCACTTTTTTATCTACATCATCACCGCCAAATAAAAACGAACCTAAAAGATTGCGCAATTTTGGTCGAGTGTTCTGGTCAGCCAATCGCTCCACTGTTTGATAAACTGTTAAGTTGCCATCCAGTTCCTCCGCTTGCTGTTGCGCGTAGTAACCAACTTTCACATTGTAACCGAGTGTGCAATCGCCAACGAAAGGTTCACCGCCTTTAATAATTTTTGCGAGCGTGGTTTTCCCTTCACCGTTTCTTCCCACAAAAGCCACTCGCTCATTTCGCGCGACTTCAAACTTCAGATTTTTTAAAATTACTTTTTCACCATACGCTTTCGTCAAATCTTTTGCTTCAGCAACCACCACACCCGAACGCGGAGCTTCCGGAAAACGAAAACGAATACTGCTCGTGTCTTCGTCTTCCATTTCTATTCTTTCTTTTCTATCGAGTTGCTTGATTAACGACTGCGCCATTTTTGCTTTACTTGCCTTCGCTCTGAATTTATCAATCAACGCTTCGGTCTGACGAATTTCATTTTGCTGATTGGTGTAAGCCGCCATTAATTTTTCGCGACGCTCCTTGCGCAACTCAATGTATCGCGAGTAAGCAGCTTTGTAATCATCAATCTTCCCGCGAGAAATTTCTATTGTGCGGTTGGTGAGATTATCTAAAAACCGTTTATCGTGCGATACAATTAAAATAGCACCGGGATAATCCTGTAAAAAATTTTCGAGCCACTGAATGGATTCAATGTCGAGGTGATTCGTCGGCTCATCTAACAACAACAATGTTGGTTGCTTCAATAATATTTTCGCAAGTTCCACACGCATCTGCCAGCCACCACTGAAAGCTGATACAGGTTTGTCGAAATCATTTCTGTCGAAACCAAGACCTAATAAAATTTTCTCAACTTTTCCCTCTTGGCTTCCGGCTTCGAGCAAGTGCAAGTGCTCTTGTGCATCGTGCAATTCCTGCAACAAATCCATGTACGAATCATCAGAAAAGTCAGTAGTATGTGTCACCTTTTCAGTGAGTTCATGTACACGCGCTTCCAATCTTTTTATTTCTTCAAGCGCCGAAGCCGTTTCATCAAAAATTGATTTACCACTGGTGAACGACAAATCCTGTTGCAGGTATCCAACAGTGCATTCACGCGGATAAGAAATTCCGCCTTCATCCGCATTACGAATCTTCGCCAATATTTTCAGAATGGTTGATTTACCAGCACCATTCCGTCCAACCAGACCAATACGGTCGCGGTCGTTAATTAAAAAAGTGACATCATTGAATAAATATTCTCCGCCGTGAGAAATTCCAAGTCCCGTTACATTTATCATGGGCGCGAAAGTAAGCCAACATTAATATTTAAGAATGCGCATAATGTGAAGCACACACATTTTTAAAAGGGTCAATTATGTTTTGGTTGGATCTGTTTATTGTGTTGTTATTACAGACATAGAAGTTTTATTTTTTTATTTAGATTATGTCTTCCATCTAAATTGAAAATATTTTTAATTTTTCTTTATTCCATAACATTCAACATATTGATTTGCTACATTAATTCCAATTGTAATGTTAATCAATCAGCAAATTTTCAACTTGCAAATGTCACATATTCAGTTACATTTGCACTCCCTTGAAAAAGGAAAAACTTTTTGGCTGGCCGCTACAACAAATTAATGCACTCATTACTAATATCATACACCACTTTATGTGTATCATCCGGGTTGATTCAATCTGCCTGTGGTGTGCCTGTTTTATTTCGTTCACATTTTCTAAACCAACTAAATCCGCTTTGATTTATGTCGTTCAAAAAGGATATTAAAATAAAGGCCAACTTCACCAAGATTACCATTGGTCTTGCCTCTCCCGATTCAATTCTCGAGAGAAGTTTCGGAGAAATTCTGAAACCTGAAACAATTAACTACCGCACCTACAAACCCGAGAGAGATGGTTTGTTTTGCGAGCGTGTATTCGGTCCCGTAAAGGATTACGAATGTTACTGCGGAAAGTACAAGCGCATTCGCTATAAAGGAATTGTGTGCGACCGTTGCGGTGTGGAAGTAACAGAAAAGAAAGTTCGCCGCGAGCGCATGGGGCACATTCGCCTGGTGGTTCCAATCGTTCACATCTGGTACTTCAAATCATTACCGAATAAAATCGGTTACCTGCTTGGTGTATCATCCAAGAAAATGGAAATGATTGTGTACTATGAGCGCTTCGTGGTTATACAAGCCGGTGTGGTTGAAGATAGAGCCAAGATGGATTTGTTAACCGAAGAAGAATACCTCGATATAGTTGACAAACTTCCAAAAGATAATCAACACTTAGATAATTCTGACCCGCGCAAATTCATCGCAATGATGGGTGGCGATGCTGTTCGTGAATTACTATCTCGAATTGATTTGGATGCATTATCATATCAGTTACGCGATCAGGCAGCAAACGAAACTTCACAACAACGGAAAGCAGAAGCATTGAAGAGATTGAGTGTCGTTGAAGCTTTCCGCGATGCGCAAACAAGAACTGTTAATCGTCCCGAGTGGATGGTGGTGCAGTACTTACCTGTTATACCACCAGAACTTCGCCCGTTGGTACCATTGGATGGTGGCCGTTTCGCAAGTTCTGATTTGAATGATTTATATCGTCGTGTCATTATCCGCAACAACCGTTTAAAAAGATTATTGGAGATAAAAGCCCCTGATGTAATTCTTCGCAATGAAAAAAGAATGCTGCAGGAAGCAGTGGATTCGCTATTCGATAACTCGCGCAAATCAAATGCGGTGAAAGCCGAAGGTGGTCGCGCATTGAAATCATTGAGTGATGTATTGAAAGGTAAGCAAGGTCGCTTCCGTCAGAACCTGTTAGGAAAGCGTGTTGATTACTCCGGTCGTTCTGTTATTGTGGTTGGACCAGAATTGAAATTAAACGAGTGCGGATTGCCAAAGGATATGGCTGCTGAATTGTTCAAGCCATTCATCATCCGCAAACTCATTGAAAGAGGAATTGTAAAAACTGTTAAGTCAGCGAAGAAATTAGTTGATCGTAAAGAGCCAATCATCTGGGATATTCTCGAAAACATTTTGAAAGGACATCCTGTTCTGCTCAATCGTGCTCCAACACTTCACCGTTTATCCATTCAGGCTTTCCAACCAAAGATGATAGAAGGAAAGGCGATACATCTTCACCCGTTAGTTTGCGGATCATTCAACGCCGATTTCGATGGTGACCAAATGGCCGTGCATGTACCTTTAAGCAATGCAGCAATATTAGAAGCGCAGTTATTGATGCTTTCTTCTCACAATATTTTGAATCCGCAAAACGGAGCACCTATCACAGTGCCTTCTCAGGACATGGTTTTAGGTTTGTATTATATTTCTAAAGGAAAGAAAACAACCAAGGAAGAAAAGGTAAGAGGTGAAGGAAAAGCGTTTTATTCTCCTGAAGAAGTTACAATCGCTTACAACGAAGGCAAAGTAGATTTACATGCTTGGATCAGAGTGAAGGTAAATATTCTGGAAGATGGTGTATTGGTAAATAAATTGTTGGAAACTACTGTTGGTCGTGTAATCTTCAACCAATCAGTTCCTGAAGAAGTTGGATTTATCAATATACTTTTAACCAAGAAGGCGCTTCGTGAAGTTATATCTAATGTAATCAAAATCACTGATATACCTCGCACTGCCCGCTTCCTGGATGATATAAAACATTTAGGATACACCATGGCTTTCAAAGGTGGTTTGTCTTTCAATATTTCTGATTTATTAGAATCGGAATCGAAAGACAAAATGCTGAAAACTGCTCAGGCAGAAGTGGATGATGTATGGAATAATTACAACATGGGATTGATTACAAACAACGAGCGTTACAATCAAATCATTGATATCTGGACTCGTGTGAACAATCGTATTTCTGATGTATTGATAAAAGAATTATCAGCACATAAACAAGGATTTAACTCCGTGTTCATGATGTTGGATTCCGGTGCCCGTGGATCTAAAGAACAGATTCGTCAGTTAGGTGGTATTCGTGGATTGATGCAGAAGCCTCGTAAATCTGGTGGTAATACAGGTGGAGAAATTATTGAGAATCCGATTCTTGCAAACTTTAAAGACGGACTTTCGGTATTAGAGTATTTCATATCAACTCACGGTGCTCGTAAAGGTTTGGCCGATACAGCTTTGAAAACAGCTGATGCCGGTTACTTAACCCGTCGTTTGGTTGATGTATCTCAGGATGTGGTGATATCAGAAGCAGATTGCGAAACACTTCGTGGAATTGCAATCTCTGCTCTAAAAGATAA
>JAHEZG010000012.1:0-2191 GCA_023251195.1 Chitinophagaceae bacterium
GAGGAGTACGACTACTTTAGTCAAAAGAATATTCAAGACCGTGTTGATTCATTCTGGATTGATAAAAGCGGAGGCACTGAACATGCAAAGGATATGATACGCCGCTACTACAATCGGGTGCAGTTTGCCAATGAGTTTTTTACTTCGTATCAGGAGGGATGGCAAACCGATAAAGGATTAATCTATATCATCTTCGGTTCACCCGACGAAGTATATTATGATGCGGATGCAGAGTGGTGGGTTTATCGCTCGCGCGGAAACCGGAATGCGGTGCGTTATAAATTCGTTGAAACAGAAAACCCGTTTGGAGTAAAATCTTATACCTTAATTCGCAACTCCAATTATTTCGACAGCTGGAACCGGCAAGGATATGCATGGCGGCATGGATTGGCTGATTGAAATGATTAATAAAAAAAGAAATGCAAAAACAACTCACACTCATATACGGCATTCATCCGGTTGAAGAAGCCATAAGCGCCAACCGCAGTATTGAAAAAATATTTATTCAAAAAGGTTTTCGCAACGATTCGTTCAAAGAAATTCTTGGAACAGCAAAGGCTCGCAACATTCCCGTGGCAAGTGTTCCGTTGGAAATGTTAGATAGAATTACCCACGGCGTGCACCAGGGAATTGCCGCTAAAGTTTCGCCAATAGATTTTGTTGACTGGCGCGATATTGTAGCTCACACATTTGAGCAGGGCGAAACTCCATTGCTCATGGTGTGCGATAGCATTACCGATGTTCGCAATGTTGGGGCCATTGCACGAACTGCTTATGCGGTTGGAGTACATGCATTAATAATTCCATCACAGGGATTCGCATCGTTTACAGCTGAAGCAGTAAAAGCATCAGCAGGTGCATTGCAAAAAATGCATGTGTCGCGCGAGAGTGATTTGGTAAAAGCAGTGAAAGAAATGATGAGTTATGGAATACAAACGATAGTGGCCGATGCAAGCGGAAAAGAATATCCATACCAGATTGATATGAAATTACCAACGGCAATTATTATGGGTTCGGAAGATGAAGGAGCAGCAAAAAATATTTTGCGTTTCTCCACGCACATTGTAAAACTTCCAATGCCCGGAGCAATTGACAGTTACAATGTATCAGTTGCTGCAGGAATGATGTTGTACGAAGCAATCAGGCAACGAACAATTAACGGATAAATTAATTTCCTTCTTCATTCAAAAATCGTTATTCGATATGCTGTAGAAGCAATGAATGGCGATGTAAAAAAAATCAGTACTGTTCTGTTTAAAATTCTTTCTTTGCAAATCCAAAAAAAATAACTCTGATGAAAAAAATTATTCTCGTATTGCTGGTATTAATAGTTGCATCAGCAAATGCGCAACCTACTATTAGTTTAACTACATGGGCAACCGGAATTACACGACCAATTGAAGTTCAGAATTGCGGCGACGATCGTGTATTTGTTGTCAGACAGGCAGGAGTAATATTGGTTTATGATACTGCAGGTGTAGCGCTTTCAACTCCGTTTCTTGATATTCAATCAATAGTATATGATGGCGGAAATGAACAGGGATTGCTTGGCCTTGCATTTGATCCCGACTATAAAAACAACGGCTATTTTTATGTTGATTACACAAATAATTCAAGCACGCACAATACAACCATTTCGCGCTTTACGGTAAGTGCCGCCGATTCCAATGTGGCCGATCCATCGAGTGAAGTAATTCTCAAAGTAATTTATCAACCTTACAGTAATCACAATGGAGGCTGTGTGCGATTTGGTCCTGATGGATACTTATACATTGGAATGGGTGATGGAGGCAGTGGTGGCGATCCCGGCAATCGTGCACAGAACATGCATATCCTGCTTGGAAAAATGTTGCGCTTAAATGTACACGACAGTTCAGCCAATTACATTCCTTCCACTAATCCATTTGCACTTGACACCACTAATGGCAGCCCTGAAATATGGGATTACGGAGTGCGCAACCCATGGCGATTTAATTTTGATAAAGTAACCGGTGATTTATGGATTGCCGATGTTGGACAAAATTTGTGGGAAGAAGTAGATTTTGAACCTTACGGAAGCACCGGTAATTTAAATTACGGATGGAGATGCAAGGAAGCCAATCACGATTACAATACATCAAACTGTGCAGGCATTTCTAATTTCACTTATCCGATTTGGGAATATCCGCATGGCACTGCTTGTTCAATTTCC
>JAHEZG010000012.1:2201-24918 GCA_023251195.1 Chitinophagaceae bacterium
GGTGCCCTGATAACGCAGCATTGTGGGGAAAATATCTTTTTGCTGATTATTGTTCTGGGGTAATCTCTTCGTTACTCGAAAATGGCCAACCTTTATTTGATTGCGATACTTTACTCGATTATACAAATAACATCATCGCCTCTTTTGGAGAAGATAAATGGAAAAGAGTGTATGTATGTGGCGAAGGAAACTCAACTGTTTACCGGTTGAATGTTACATCGCCATCTTGCAATCCGGTTGCTTTCATTGAACACCTTGGCGATACAATTGAAACCTGCGAAGGAGGAACTCTGCATGCCTATGAATTTCCGGGCTTTCAGTATGCATGGACTTACAATGGAGTGAATGTGAATTCTACTTTGCCAACCATTCCGGTTTCGGGTTCAGGATATTATCAGTTGATTGTAACTCAGGGAGCATGCACAGGAGTTTCTGACTCGGTGTATGTAAATGTGCATGTGGTTACTGCCACTATCGGTGGTTTGCTCGGAACTTATGCGCAAAACGATGCACCGGTTACATTAACCGGAACTCCATCAGGCGGAGTATTCAGTGGAGCAGGAGTAACCGGAAATATTTTTGACCCAACCATTGCAGGTGTTGGAGCGCATGAAGTGTACTACACTTATACTGATGCGGCTGGATGTTCTGCAACTGACACTGCTGTAACATCTATTGTAAGCGGCATAAATGAATTGCCTGCTTTTACTTCTTTAACAATTATTCCTAATCCATCAAAAGGTGAATTCAATATTCAGTTGCATGGTTTCAGAAATGAAAAAATTCAAATTTCAGTATTGGATATTTCCGGACGAGTGATTAATCAATTTGGATATGAAATGAAAACCGGAGCCAATAATTTTCCAATGAAATTAAATTTGGCTGAAGGAGTTTACATGATGCAATGGAAATCAAGTACTGAAACAGGAGTGAGAAGAATTATTATTCAAAAATAAATGAGGGTGTTAAAAGAAAGCCGAAAGACTTTTTTTCTGTTGAGTTGTTGCTTATTTCTGTTTGTAAAAATTACAAATGCGCAAACAGGTTATCATTTAACTTTTGTAAAAGATACCATTCAAGGAGCGCCGGCTTTGCACAGCGGAGTTTGTGTTTCGTACAATGGAAAATGGATATTCATTGGCGGGCGCACCAATGGGTTGCACGGTTTTCAACCGCCGTTTGCTTTTCCAACAAGTGGTCGTAACGAACTAATTTATGTTGTTGATCCGCAGTTAAATCAAACATGGCAATCAACTGCCACCGTTTTTCCCGATTCAATATTTGAGGCCATTTGTTCAAGCAACATGGAATATTTTTTAGACGATAGCATACTGTATATCGTTGGTGGTTATGGATGGAAAAATTCATCAGCAGACTTTGTCACTTTTCCAACATTAACATCTGTGAATGTGGAATTGCTGATTAATAAAATTCAAAACAACCAATCCATCACAGGGTTATTTCATCAGACCTCAGATTCATTGTTGGCAGTAACAGGCGGTCACCTGGTAAAAATGAATGCATGGTTTTATCTGGTGTTCGGCCATCGGTTTGATGGAACTTATGCCGCAACTGCCACAGGCATTTACATACAGACATACACCGAACAGATTCGTAAATTTTCTTTCAATCATTTTTTCACTTACGATCAGGTTACATTTATTCATGCAGCAACTGATACCACTTTGTATCATCGTCGTGATTATAATTTAACTCCGCAAATATTTCCGGATGGAAGTTTTGGTTACACAGCTTTCAGCGGAGTTTTTCAAAAAGGAATTAATCAACCATTCTTTACAACTATGAATGTGCAGAATGATACAGGAATTATTAATACAGCATTCAATCAGCAGCTGGCGAATTACCATTGTGCAGTACTGCCGGCTTTTGATAGCGTGAATAATAAAATGCATTCGTGGTTTTTTGGTGGCATGGCCATGTATCACATTGATACCACCAACGGACAAATGGTTTCAGATACAGCAGTTCCTTTTGTAAAAACAATCAGCAGAGTAACACGCGATGGGGCAGGAGTGATGAGTGAAGCACTTGAAAATTTCAGTATGCACGATTATGAAGGATCAAATGCCTGCATCATCTGGAAAAAAGACAGCATTGAATTGGCAAGCAATGAAGTTTTACGATTAGATAAATTAACTCATCAAACACAGGTTGCCTGGATGGTGGGAGGAATTGTTAGTCCTGAACCAAACATCAGTACTACTGATCCATCGTCAAGCTTTGCATCGCCGTTTATTTATAAAATATTTATTTCTCCTGATTCCATTGCAGGTTTAAATAAAATTATTGAAGCACCCTGTTTAATGCGCATTGCGCCAAACCCGTCCAATCAGGTTTTTAATTTCGAATTATATAAATACAATACAAATGCAGCTGTAAGTTTATGCATAGTGGATGTAAAGGGCGCAGTAATAAAAGTGATTAGCGAAAATAAAAAGCTGAACAAAAATTCTGTTCTTTCGTGGGATGCAACATTATTTCCCAATGGAATTTATTATGCCATGCTTCGTAACGGAAACTACCGGCAATCATTTGTTTTGATAAAAGATTGATTAGCTCAGGCAATCATTTTTTTTACTGTAAACATTTATCAAAAAATAAATATCAAATTACTTTTTTCCATTTTCCGTATTTCAGAAAAAGCAAACCCATAATGATAGCGCAAAGCCAATATAAAATTTCGGCGCCCCATATAACTTTCAATGAGCTCATGAAAACTTTAGCAGTCAGATATGCATAGATGAGATAGATAGAAATTGCAACCAATTCCATCAATAAAGCGAAGCGGGATGAACCGGTTCCGGTTACAGTTAAAATTATAATCAATGCCACTGAAAACAATAAACTCGCAGCTATTATCACCGGAATTATTTCCATGCTGCTTTTAATCAGAATAATATCATCTGTATAAATACTAATGATAGCTGTTGGGAAAATGAGTAGAGTCAAACACATCATTAACGAAATCAGAAAATTTAATCCTGTTATTTTTTTTAACAGGAACATAACTTTGTCTTCTTTTCCCTGCCCGATAATATTACTCGTCATGGCATTGGCAGTTGATGCAAAGGCAAATGTGGGAATGGCCCAGAAAATATACAAGCTCTTGATAATATTGGAAACAGCAAGTGATGCTTCGCCACGATGTTCGATCAATAAAAAGAAAATAAACCAGGTGAAAATGCTGATGACTTGTTGAAACACCAATGGCAGCGAAAGCGAAACCATATTGCCAATGAGTTTTAAATCAGGCTTTAAAAACCGGAACAGGTTGTATTCTTTCGGAAATTTTCGTTGATATAAAACAATGATATAAACCAGCATCACAATTCCTTCAGAAATGGTAGAGGCCAAAGCCGCTCCGCCAATTCCCATTTTCGGAAATCCGTAGTGACCAAATATTAATAAGTAAGCGAGAATAATATTGGAAATGGCAAGAACAACTGTTGAAAAATTAATGATAGTAGTTTTTCCGATTCCAATAAAAAATTGCTGAAGACAGGAATTAAACAGACCAAAAAAAATTCCGAACGCACGGAAACTTAAAAAGGCAACCGTTGCATTTAATATTTCTTTTGACTGGATAAACTGTGCAAGAATAACCGGACTTAAAAAATATAAAAACACAAATTCCAGAAGGGCAATAAAAATTAATAAATAAAATTCGTGGTCAACAATGTTTCCGACTTCATTTTTTTTTCCTTCGCCCATTCTGCGGCTGATAATAATTTGCATACCGTTATTGAATGCATAGCCAACCATAAACAACACGAAATAAAAAATACCTGCCAAGGCACCAGCGCCCAATTCAACCTGACCAACTCTGCCAAGAAAACCGGTATCAATCAGGTTAATAATATTTTGCCCGAGCGATCCAAGCATAATCGGATAGGCGATAGTGATAATATTTTTATAAGATAAATAGCTGTCCTTCATCAAATCAGAATTTCAAAAAAAATTAATTGCCGAATAGAAATTTCAAAATAATAATAAAAAAAAGAAGGTTGCTCATTGCTGAACAACCTTCGATGGGTGGTCGATGGGTTTTGAACCCACTGCCCTCAGATCCACAAACTGATGCTCTACCAATTGAGCTACGACCACCATTTTGAGTTCGCAAAAATAGAATTCGCGGCCGAACGAGAAAGTAAATTTTAAAATCTGCTCAATTAATTTTCTTTTACCCTTGTATAGTAATGCTTTAGCAATGAAAATAATTGGATACAAGAACCGGAAATGATGCAATAGAAACTAAAAATACAATTGCGAGGCGTGCTTCCAGTTGATCACATTCCATATTCCATCTAAGTAATCAGCTCTCTTATTTTGATATTTTAAGTAGTAAGCATGTTCCCAAACATCAATGCCTAAAATCGGAGCTCCTTTATCAGCAGTATCGCCCATCATCGGATTATTTTGATTGGCGGTGGTTACAATTTTTAATTCTTTCTGGGCATTTTCAATCAGCCAAACCCAACCAGAACCAAAAACAGTTAAACCGGCTTTTGCCATTGCGGCTTTTAGTTTATCCATATCGCCAAAAGTTGTGTTGATGGCAGTTAGCAATGGTTCAGTTGGCAATGTTTTTTCAGGTGAAAGCATGTGCCAGAAAAAATTATGATTCCAATAACCACCTCCCTGATTTCGAACAGCGGTTTGCAATTCAACCGGTAATTGAGTGATCTGTGCAAATAAATTTTGAATTCCTTTTGCCTGATAATCCGGAAATTTTTCCAAAGCAGCATTGAATTTATCAGTGTATGCTTTATGGTGTTTGTCGTGATGAATTTCCATTGTCAATGCATCAATGTATGGCTCCAATGCATTGAATGCATAAGGTAAATCGGCCAGCACATATGGGTATTCGCTTGGAACATTAGCGTTTCCGGGTAATCCAAATGTTAAAGCGCCTGCAGCTAAAACTGATGTTTTAATAAAATCTCTTCTTGAATTTTCCATGAATGAATTTTTTTTACCGGATAAATGTATGACCTGTTAACGACGATGAATAATTTATTAAATCTAATTTTGATGAATGGAAAGTGATGATAGTATAGAATTAAAAGTAGAGGGGATGACCTGCGCCTCTTGCGCAAATACAATTACACGATTTTTACAGAAGAATGGTTTACACGATGTGTTTGTTGATTTCACTTCGGGCGAAGTTCGTTTCAAGGGAGGAAATGTAAATATTCTTCCTTCCATAAAATCCGGAATTGATGAGTTGGGGTATCATGTGGTTGACGAATCCAAAACGGAAAGCAAAAAAAAATTTATTGAAACCATTGAAGCAAAATTTTATTTCAGTTTGGTTTTAACTGTTCCATTGTGGTTGCCCATGTTGTTTTCAATTCCAGTGCTGCACAGTTTTTATTTTCAGGTGGCATTTGCAACGCCTGTTTTTTTATTGGGTGCCTGGTATTTTGGCAAAAGTGGAATGGCTTCTTTAAAAATTGGCGCACCCAATATGGATGTGTTAATATTTATCGGCAGTTCCTCTGCATTTATTTATTCCCTTATTCAGGGATTGGTTTTAAATGATAGTCATAATCTTTTTTTTGAAACTTCTTCTTCCATTATCACATTGGTGATTCTCGGAAATTTAATTGAGCAACGGGCCGTGCAACAAACCCGTACTGCCATTTCCGCATTAATAAAACTGCAACCATCAACAGCAAAACTTATTAGTTTTTTTGGAGATGAAAAATTTGAAGTGATTACCGAAATCCCTGCTCATGAAATAAGAAAGGGAAATTATTTATTGTTTAATACAGGAGATAAAATTGCAGCTGATGGAATGATGGTTTGGGGAAGTGGTGAAACCGATGAATCAATGATAACCGGCGAAAGTTTACCCGTTATAAAATCATTAAATGAAAATGTAATTGGTGGAACAACCTTAATTTCAGGTGCAATAAAAATGAAAGTGACAGCCACCGGAAAACAAACCACACTCAGCCAGATTATAGAATTAGTTAAGAATGCACAAGCCCGAAAACCAAAACTTCAGAAATTAGCCGATCGAATTACAGGTTGGTTTGTACCTGCAGTATTGGTTGCAGCAGCTTTAACTTTTATTTTAAATTATTTTATTCTGCAAAGCGGCACCACACAAAGTATCATGAACAGTGTTGCAGTCTTAGTAATTGCGTGCCCTTGTGCCATGGGATTGGCAACTCCAACTGCAGTTATGGTTGGGTTGGGAAGAAGTGCCCGAAAAGGAATTCTGATAAAAGGTTCTGACACTTTAGAAACACTTTCAACCATCAAGCAAATTGTATTTGATAAAACCGGAACACTGACTACCGGCGAATTCCGAATTAAAGAATTTAAAATTATTGAAGGGGAAGCGGATGAAATAAAATCTGCAGTTGTTGGGTTGGAAAAATTTTCGTCGCATCCGATTGCGAAATCGATATTGAAGGAATTAAAAAACAGTGCAGCAAAATCTTTTGTTGAAGTGAAAGAAGAAAAAGGCCAGGGTGTTTCAGGTAAAGACGAACAAGGCAATTTGTTTTCCATTGGTTCTTCCTTAATGAAAGCTAAAGTTTCCACTGAAAATCAACACAACATTTATGTATTTAAAAATGAAAAATTAATTGCGTGGATTGATTTGGAAGATGACATAAAAGAAGGCGCTGCTGAAGTGATTCAGTTTTTTAAAAAGAAAGGAATAAAAACAATTATGCTCAGCGGCGATAAAGAGGAGAGGTGTGCCGCGGTTGCAAATGCATTGAAAGTGGATGAGTATAAAGCGGAACAAAAACCGGAAGAAAAATTAGCATTCATTCGAAATTGTGTTTCTCAATCGCCAACTGCTATGGTGGGCGATGGAATAAATGATGCGCCTGCACTGGCGCAATCCAATCTTGGAATTTCATTGAGCAATGCAACTCAGGTTGCCATTGATTCGGCACAAATTATTTTATTGAAAGGAAATTTAAAAAGCTTGATTGAAGCATTTTCCATTGGAAGAATTACTTTGCAAACCATAAAGCAAAATTTATTCTGGGCATTCTTTTACAATGTGCTGGCCATTCCGGTTGCAGCCATTGGATTATTAAGCCCAACAATTGCCGCATTATCAATGGCTTTTTCTGATGTTATTGTGGTTGGAAATTCGTTGCGGTTAAAAGCCAGAAAAACCAATTTATAATTCTCTGTTCTATACTATTTAATTGTGTTATTCAATTTGAATAAAAGCAACAAACTTGCTTTATTAAAATCTTCGTTTAATATTTGAACCATTAACAAAAACTTTAACCACAAAAAAATGAAAAAAGCTTTAACCCTTATTGCCGGTGTTGCTTTCGTAGCAGTACTGTTTACTTCATGTAAGAAAGATTACACATGTACTTGTACAATTGGTAGCATCAGTTCATCTGCTACTTACACTAAAGTATCAAAGAAAACTGCAACTGATGCATGCGATGCTTCAAACGCTGCGCTTCTTGGTGCTGGTACATGCAAACTTGACTAATCTTTTATAAAAAGATTTGAAAAGGCTGTCCTTTATTTGGTCAGCCTTTTCTTTTTTATATGCACCTGTTAAATGAATTTTTCTCGCACTCCATTCGCATCATGCTCGGATTGCTTTTTATTGCTTCCGGGTTATTGAAGTTAATACCCATTGAACCTTTCGAATTAAATTTTATTGATGTTGGAGTAGCCAATTGGTTCACTGCACCAATTATTGCACGCGGATTAATAGGGTTTGAATTATTGCTGGGTGTGTTTTTAATTTTCAATCTGGCAATGAATAAGTTTACTATTAAGGCCACTTATTCCATTCTTATATTTTTTACATTTTATCTTTTTTATCAAATACTCACAATAGGAAACAATGGAAACTGTGGTTGCTTCGGCACTTATCTTCAAATGACTCCGCTCGAATCGATTTTTAAAAACATGGCGATGCTTTCGGTGTTAATTGTTGTGCAGTTTATTCCAGCTAAGTGGAGTTTGCCTTGGCCGAAATTTTTTATTCCGTTATTTATTTTAACATCATTTGTTAGCCCATATATTTTAAATCCACCCGAATCGTTGGTGAAAGGGCATAGGGCAGGAGCAGTAAATTATCCATTGGGATTAAAAAGAATTTATTCTGATACAACCATGGTTGCACCTTCAATTGATTTAACCAAAGGAAAACACATTGTGGCATTCATGTCGCTCACTTGCGGACACTGCCGAATGAATGCTTTGAAAATGCATGTGCTTCAGCAGCGCAATCCCGCCTTTCCGTTTTATATGTTGTTGAATGGTGATACTTTATTGCATCTGAAAAGTTTTTTTGATTTTTCAAAAGCACAAAACATTCCCTTCTCAATTTTTAACAGTGATGATTTCTTTTCGTATGTTGATGGAAGCTTGCCGGCTATTTTCTGGCTGCAGAATGATACGGTGAAATTCAGAAGTTTATATACTGATTTGAATGAAGATGAAATTAAGACCTGGTTAAATTCAGGAGTGGTACCATCAACAAACGATACAATCAGAAAACTTCCTTCAATAGAATCTGATACTTTGAGGTAATCAGAAATTATTTACCTGATTCTGTTACAATACTTTTCTTACCCGATTTAATAATTGCAATCGCTTTAATTTTTTGGGTAGGTGTTAAGGTAATTTCAATTGCTTCGGAATATTTCAGGGATGATGAAGTTGGATTTGTTCCGTCAGTTGTATAATAGAAATCAGAATTTTGTTTTAATGAAGTAATGCCAAGTGTGAATTTATTTTCAGCAAGCGGTCGTAATTGAATTTCAGGTTCGGGTACACGATAATTTATTCCACGGAATTCCATTAATGAAAAATGATATTGCAATCGACCAACAAAATCCCACCAATCCTTTTTAGTTTTTTGCGACCACACCACTTCAGATAATGCAATCATGCGAGGGAAAATCATGTACTCAATTTGTTCGGGTGTTGCAAGATATTCTGTCCAAACATTTGCTTGCGCGCCTAAAATATAAATTGATTGTTCGGCAGTTAATTCAGTTGGAACAGGTTCGTAGCTGTAAACTTTTTCCAATGGCAGAAATCCACCGATGCACAAAGGCTCCATTGAATTTTTTGATTGGCAATGATCGAAATAACAAAAATCACCCGGAGTCATTACTGCATAATTGCCATGTTTAGCTGCAGCAATTCCACCTTCGGTTCCGCGCCAACTCATGATACTTGCGTTGGCAGAAACTCCACCATCTAAAATTTCATCCCAGCCAATCATTTTTTTTCCTTTCGAAATAATGTATTTCTCAATGGTATTAATGAAGTAGGCTTCAACACCCGGATAGGTTTTAATATTTTCTTTCAGCATTATTTCAGTTACCTGCTTGCTTTTTTTCCAATGACCTTCCGGCACCTCATCGCCACCAACATGAATGTATTCGCCGGGGAATAATGCCATCACTTCATCTAAAATATTTTCATAAAATTCAATCACTTCAGGAGTTGGGCACAACACTACATCGCTGCCACCCCACTTGGTTAGTACATCGAAACTCATTCCGAAGCAAGCGAGCTCAGGATACGCTGCTATTGCCGCTTGTGAGTGACCGGGCATTTCAATTTCAGGAACAATGGTTACATGCCTCAGTGTTGCATACTTCACAATTTCTTTTATCTGCTCTTGTGAATAAAATCCATCGTACGGAGTTTTGTCGCCAATGTAGGGAGTGAAATTTTTTGCAACCATGGTTTCTTTGCGATGACTTCCGACTTCAGTAAGTTTAGGATATTGTTTTATTTCTATGCGCCATCCCTGATCGTCAGTGAGGTGCCAGTGAAAAGTATTCATCTTGTAATAAGCCATCATGTCAATGTATTTTTTCACGAACTCCACAGAGAAAAAATGACGCGAACAATCGAGGTGCATGCCTCTCCAGCTGAATCGCGGATAATCATGAATGGTTACGCATGGAATATCAAATTGCATTTTCATTTCGGCGGGCATCAGTTGCAACAGTGTTTGTATGCCATAAAAAATTCCGGCATCAGTTCCTGTGATTACAATGCTGTCGGTCGTGACAGATATAAAATATTCATCAGGTGAAAAAGATTTTTGTTTTGAATTTAGCAAACGCAGCGCAATGTATTTTTTTATGTTTGGCTGTACGAGCGGACGAACCTGATAATATTTAGCCAAATAGGTATTCAGGTAATTAGCATTCATAAATTCATCTTCATCAAAAACTATTTTCACTTGTGGCGAAAAAGAAAATACTCCATCTTGTTGTTCAATGCTTACCGGTTGTGGAATGATGGATAGGGTTTGCCCATTGCTTTTAAATGAAAAAAGAAGAATGATCAATGGAATAAAAATGTATTTCATATTGAAAATTTATTTCGTGCAAATAAAGTGAGAAGATGGAACAGTTTATTAAGTAATAAAAAACCCTTCCAACTCGGATTTTAATAAATCAGCATTCAGTTTTTCAAGCGGATGTTGGGTGTTGTGTAATACTTTGAATTGTGCATCTGAAATATAAGATACAAAATTTTCGGTTTCAGATTGACTCACCATTTTATCTGAATCGCCAACTGCTATTATGCATTTTGCTTCTACTTTATTCAAAATGGTTTTATCCAAAGCTGGATTGATTCCTAAATGAATCATCATCTCAGCAGTGTGTTCCAGGTTTTGTTCCCAACCATGCAGGTGTCGCTGTTGCAAAGTATCAGCAAACTGTGGAACTTTTTCTTTCAATTTTTCAGGATTCAGCTGCGCACTTTCTTTTAATGCAGTTTCAATGTTCCAATCAAACTTGGTGGCGAGTGTATAAATGCGATGAATGTATTCAGGTCGTTTTGCAGCTAAGTGCAAAGCAACATATCCACCCATGCTGTACCCTAAAAGATTGGCGGGTTGCAAATGATATTCTTCAATAAACTCTGATAGATTTTCGGCAAAATGCTGAATGCGGAACGGACGGTTGTTAAACGCGCGCTGACCATGCCCTTCAAAATCGAAAGTATAAATGGTAAATGATTCACTTAATAAATTGCTGAAAAAATTAAACTGCGAAGCAGCACCAATTGCGCCGTGCAATAAAATTAAAGGTGGTTTCAAGTTGTGAAATGTGAATGGTTAATGGTGAAAATAAAAAAAGTGAAATACAATGATGTTGTATTTCACTTTTCACTCTTCACTTTTAGTTATTCGTTTTCAGCAGCAGGTTGTTCTTCAACACTGATTTGTTCAGGAGAAATTTCTGCTTTAGCGGAAGGCGGAGCAACTTCTTTGTCAATCATCTTCGCTTTTGCTAATTCCTTTTTCATGTTATCAATTTTAGCTTGAAGTTCATCGTTGGTTTTTTTGATGTCGTTAATTTTAGTTTCTTTCTCATCAATCCAAACCTGAATTCTGTTTTTATAGGCTTCACTTCTTGCAGTGTCTCTTTCATCAATGAGTTGTGCAACCTGTTCAGCAGCTTTTTCAATCACTTCTTTATTTTTAGCTACGAGACTTGAAAAACGGTCGTAGGCAGATTTGGTTTTGTTTAACCACTCTTGTTTTTTCTGCTGAAACTCGTCGCGCTTGCGCTTGTTTTCTTCTTTAAATAAATCCTTCTTTTCTTTAATACGCATGTTGGCTTGCTCCCATAAATCGTTCAATGTTTTTTTTATCTCTTCCACCTGTTCACTGCTCATTTTAAAATCGCGAAGCCGGCGTTGCATATCCATTATCGCTTTTGTAGCATCATAGGGGTCACCGTTTTTCGCATGATCTTCAATAGTCATTATTTCAGACTTGCATAAATTGTAATTTACATCCCATATATTTTTTTTGCCAGCATCCGATTTTTCGCGTACCTGTTTCCACAAAGTCCAGAGTTCATCCAAATCATTTAATCCAAGTTTTACAGAAAGCACTAGATCATTCATTTCTGGGTAAATGGTTTGTGCATATTTCAAATCAACTTTTCCTTCTTTCAACCAGTCTGAAACCTGTTTTAAAATACTGATGCATTCGCTGTAATGTTCTTCAATTTTATTTTCAGCATCGGCGATGCGGGCTTTAACCACCGCTTTTTTCGAATCAATGAATTGTTGTTTTTGTTTGTTCAACTCTTCGCGAAACTGCAGCACCCTGGCGCTTGCATTGTTAAACCTGGTGAGCAATTCACCAGAGTCTTCTTTTTTCAGCAGCGGATTTAATCCTCTGAAAAGATTGTTAACAGTTTTAACTTTCTCGTGAAAATTACGGATGTCTTCTTCTTTGTGAAGCGGGTAATTTTCCAATGTGGCAATTTCGTTACGCAGTGCATCCACATTTTTTTGCAGCATTTCCATTGATTCTTGTACAGTGTCCATGATTTTTACAGTAGTTTAGTTTACAGTAGTTGCGGTAAATGTATTTTATTGAAAGCAGAGATAAAATTTCTTTTCGACGAAATTTCAAAGCGATTTTTTCATCAGCAGATCGGTCGTAATATCTTCACCTAAAATAAATTCATGTTCACCATAAAATTCAAAACCGAAAGATTTGTAAAAAGCAACTGCCTGATAATTTTTCTCCCACACACCAAGCCATATCACATCAAAATTTTCATGCACTGCAGTTTCGAGTGCTTTGTTCATTAACAGTTTCCCGATTCCTTGTCCGATGTGTTCTTCCAGCACATACATCCGTTGTATTTCAATTGGATGGTTAGCATTTAAATTTCCATCGCTTTTGTTTCTGTTAAGTTTACAATAGGCGATTAATTGATTAGTACGCTCCGCAATCAGATAGGTAATCTGCTGGTCGTTCAGTTCATCTTTTATTTTTTCAAGAGAAAAAAATTCGTCCATGTAAGCATGAAGGTCTTTTTCGGTATTGGTCGATAACCATTTTTTATAAAATGTATCTCGGCATAAATCGCGCAACATTTCCACATCAGGCAAAAGAGCTGTTCTTAAAATCGGCATCAAAAAAAATAATGCTGCAAATGTATTTTTTCGGTTGGAAAATTTGTATTCTTACCAATGAAGAATTGTAAAAAATTGAAGTCGTAAGAATGTTTGAGATTAGAAGAACCACCTAGTAGAATTCATATTACTTTAGTGCCCTTATTCAGACATTGGAAATGAAGAAATTTTTCTCAGTAATAATTTTGATTTTTTTATTTACGAACAAATCATTTTCGCAGGTTTCTGCCGGAAACGATACTACCATATGCCAGGGTTCATCTGTTACATTATATGCTCAATCAGATTCTGCCGGTGCAATAACACAGTTTTTTAATATTGCCGATGATGTATTTAGTGCTGTAGTTAACATAGGTTTTGATTTTAATTACTTTGGAACAGTCTATAATAAATGCATATTATCCACCAATGATGAAATAACTTTTGATACCAGTTTCGCCGGTGGCTTTTCTACCTGGATTCCGAATGGCAATCTTCCGAATACCAATGTGAATACAATTTTGAATTCTATTCTTGGACCATTTCAAGATGTATTACCTGGAATAGGTGGAATTATGAGTTATGCAACCTTTGGTACTGCTCCTAACCGTTTTTTTGTTTTTAATTTTTGCAATTCACCTATGTTTTCTTGTACCAGTATAAATTTTACAGGACAAACAATAATTTATGAAACCACAAATATCATTGAAACACACATTACCGATAAAGTAACTTGCCCGGGCTGGAATTCAGGACAAGCGATTCATGGAATACAAAATGCAACCGGTACTGTCGCTTTTATTGTGCCGGGCAGAAATGCTGGAGTTCAATGGACAACCAGTAATGAAGGATACAGGTTTACACCTGATGCAAGTTTTACAAATTATACTGTTGCTCCAATCACATTTGCTCCGGTACCAATGCTTGGCGGCATTCAGTGGACTGATATTAACGGAACCCAATTGGCCGTAACGCAAGATTTTACTGTTTCTCCAACTACAACTACCTCCTATATTGCAGTTGTACAGGTTTGCAATGGATTAACATTTTATGATACTGTTACTGTATCAGTTGCTCCTGGTTCATCACAGTTTGCTCAAGGTAATTCCACCTGCCCGCAATCAACTGATGGATTCGCAGCATTTATTCCTCAAGATAGTTCCATCTGGCATTACGAATGGTTCGACTCCAATAGCAATTTATTAGACTCCGGAACCATCACACTGTTATCAGATACATTATTTAATATCACTTCCGGTCAATATACTTTATACCTTACCAATACATTGGGATGTTCAATCACCAACAATTTTAATATTCAGGCAAACACATTTGTGCCTCCATTTATATATTCTCAGGGAATTACCTCTTGCCCTGCGGCAGCTGATGGCTTTGCTGTTTTTACTCCACAGGATACATCTACCTGGCAATTTCAATGGTTAGATTCTCAAAATAATGTTTTAGATAGCGGAATTGTAAACCAAACGACAGATTCTTTATTAAATATTTCAGCCGGTCAATACACCTTGGTATTAATAAATCTTTTCGGATGTTCGCTTACTCATAATTTTACGATTTTAAGCAATCCTTTTAATGCAGATTTTACAGTAGCACCTCCGGTTCTTTGTGACGCATCACCGGTAAGTTTTATAAATACTTCTGCTGGTTCAGTTGATAATTATTCATGGTCATATGGCGATGGCGGTTCTTCATCTCAGCTAAACGGAAATCATACTTATTCGCCAGCCGGAAATTATAGTGTGACTTTAATAATCAGTAACAGTGCAGGTTGTATTGATTCTGTAACAAAACCAATTTCAATACTTCCGAATATCATTGCTGATTTTTCATTTGCACCCCTGGAAGGATGTGTAGGTTCACCAATTATTTATACTGATGAATCAAATAGAAACCCAGTTGCATGGTTGTGGGATTTTGGAGATCAGCAAACTTCTAACAACGAAATACCAAGTCATATTTTCGATGCAGATGGTGAGTATTTTGTCACATTAACCGTAACAGATAGTTTGTGCGGAACTGATTCAAAAACATTTCCAATTACAATTCATTTTGTACCTGATGTGAATTTAGGAAACGATACAGATGTGTGTCGGTTTGAAGTTTTGCATTTAGATGCCGGATATCCTGGAACCACTTACACTTGGTCAACCGGTGAAACCACTCAGATTATTAATCCACCGTTACCCGATAATGACACCTATTTTTCAGTGATTGTAAATAATTTCGGATGCCTTGGATTTGATACTTTGCTCGCATCTATCAATTGTGATGTAATTATGCCATCAAGTTTTACCCCTAACAGCGATACTCATAATGACATTTTCAGACCGCTCGGATACAGAGTTACACATTACGACATGGTTATCTATAATCGGTGGGGGCAGGTAGTATACCAGGTAAATTCGCCTGATATCAGCATTGGATGGAATGGGAAATTTAATAACGAAGATCAGGAAATCGGGGTTTATGTTTACTACATGAATGCAACCTTCATTAACGGCGATAAAAAATCAATAACCGGAAATGTAACACTGCTTCGATAATTGAATTTTAGAAAATAGATTTTTTAATAATAACTGTACCTTTAAATTAAAAGCTTTCAAAAAAATGAAAAAGCTACTACAAATTTTAACAGTCGTGGTAATTATGGGAGTAACTGCAAAAAATTCTTTTGCGCAATTCACCATTGGAAATGATACGACAATTTGCTCCATTCCATTTACCTTGCAATCCGGAGGCAATACCGGTTCAGGTGGAACAGCCACTTTTTTGGATTGCACCAGTTTTTCCGGATGCGATGATGGATATTCATCAGCCATAAATATCGGATTTTCATTTACCTATTATGGAAACACTTATACGCAATGTGTTTTTGGAAGCAATGGGATAATCAATTTTGATATTTCAAATGCATTATCTTACTGCCAATGGCCTATCGGAAACGCAATACCAACTTCATCAGACCCGATGAATTCAATCATGTGGCCTTGGCAGGATATTTATTACCCTGCTGCAGCCGGTGGAACAGCTTTCTTTTCATACGCAACT
Source organism: Chitinophagaceae bacterium (assembly GCA_023251195.1). Classification (GTDB taxonomy): domain Bacteria; phylum Bacteroidota; class Bacteroidia; order Chitinophagales; family UBA10324; genus UBA10324. The sequence continues at coordinate 18,189 of JAHEZG010000012.1, forward strand.
TATGGCACAGCCCCAAACAGATATGCTGTTTTTGATATGTGCAATGTTCCAATGTTTAGCTGCAACAGTATTTTAACAAGTCAGCAGGTAGTGCTATATGAAACTACTAACATAATTGAAATGCACATTACCAATAAACCTCTTTGTTCTACTTGGAATAGTGGTGGTGGAATTGAAGGCGTGCAAAATTCAACAGGAACATTAGCTGATTGGGTGCCTGGAAGAAATTTTCCAACACAATGGACTGCTGCTAACGATGGCTATCGCTTTACACCAAATGGTGGTACTTATACTGTTACTTCAATTCCTTACGCATTGGTTCCAATGAATGCAGCAAATGTTATCGGATGGTATGAAAACGGAGTATTAATTGGCAATGGAAGCACCATTGTAGTTAACCCTCCAGTTGGAACAACACAATATGTTGCTATTGCAAATACTTGTGGCGGTGTTGCAAACGACACTATGAATTTAACCTATGATCCATTGTCATTGGCAGTAACTACAGTTAACCCAAGCTGTTCAAATGCAGCTAACGGAAGCATAACTGCTACAGCAACAGGAGGTGGACCTTACACTTATATCTGGAAGGATTCAACAGGCGCAACAATCCATACTGATGCAAATATGAATGGCCCCGCAACTTTAAGTAATTTATATGTAGGACCTTATAGTGTTACATTAATTGGTTCATTGGGTTGTCAGCTACAGCACTTTGATACTTTAACCGCTGCATTCTTTCAAGCAGAATTTACCAGCACACCGACAGGTTACTGCCAATATAAAACTTTGCAGTTTCAGGATGCCTCAATTGGAGTAGTGCCTACAGGATGGTTGTGGAATTTTGGTGACGGAGTAATATCGATAGATCAAAACCCTGTTCATGTTTATACTGATTCAGGTTTGTATACTGCTTCAATGATCATAATTGTACCCGGAGGATGTTCTGATACTGTAAGTCATGTTGTGCAGGTTTGGCCGGCACCAATTGCAGGCTTTACTGTATCACCATTAACAGTTTGTGTACATCAGCAATTAACATTTACCGATGCGAGTTTGTATTATCCAAAACAATGGGATTGGAATTTTGGCGATACATCTGCAAACTCATCTGGAAACAGTGTAACTCATTCTTATTCTGACCCGGGCTTATATTCAGTTACATTAATTGAAACTGATAGTTTATGTGGAAACGATACCACCACCGGATTAATAAATGTTAACTCTTATCCGATTACCAGCATTGGTGATGATACTTCTATTTGTAAAGGAAGCAAGTTGGTTTTGGATGCCGGAATCCCTGGAGTAGTTTATACCTGGTCGACTGGTGAAACCACTCAAACCATTACAGTTTCTCCGAACAAGGCAACAGAATACAATGTAACATTGAATAATCATGGTTGCACTTACAATGATGCAATTGAAATCGGAATATTATGCGAACTGTATATACCAAATGCATTTTCGCCAAACCGAGATGGCATAAATGATATTTTTATTCCTTTTGGAACTGAAGTAACTCATGTTTACATGCGTATATATAATCGTTGGGGACAATTGGTTTATTCCGGATCGAGCGATAATAAATCATACAAAGGTTGGAATGGTTACATTGGTTCTGATGAAGCAAGCGTAGGGGTTTATGCGTTTATTATCAGCGCTACATTTATCAATAATGAAACGAAAGAATATAAAGGTAATGTGACCTTGATCAGATAAAAATTGGTTTAAATGATTGTCTAAAAGCTGCTTCAGATTTGAAGCAGCTTTTTTATTTTGCGGTGTATTTTTAACTTTTATAAATAATTAAAGTCTGAATAATTTAACAATTGTTGTATGAAGAAGAATTTCATTTTTGTTTTGGCAATTTACTTTTTATCGCAATGGAATAAAGCAGAAGCGCAGTTTGCAGGCGATTTTGTTTTTAATTCAAACCAGATTCATACAATTTATTTTCAACTCAATCAAACCAATTGGTGGGATAGTTTGGTAGCCACCTATACAGGTGATTATTACATAAAAGTGAATGCAGTAATCGATGGCGATTCTTTTTCTAACATCGGAATAAAATTTAAAGGAAATTCTTCTTACAATAATGCAAGTATTAAAAAATCAATCAAGGTTGATTTCAATTTATATGATTCAACGCTTGCTTGGGATGATTTAAAAAAAATAAATCTTAACAATGGATTTAAAGATCCGACTTTTCTGAGAGAAAAAGTTTGCCTCGATTTTTTTTATACGCACGGTATTTATGCCCCTCGGTGTACATACGCCAATGTTTATTTGAACAATCAGCTATGGGGACTTTATAATTTGGTGGAAGAAATAAACAACGGGTTTTTAAACGACCGCTTTTCAAATAAAGACGGTAACCTTTTTAAAGGTGATCCGCATGGCGATTTGAAATACCTTGGAACAAATGTGAATGCCTATTACCCGAATTACGAGTTAAGCAATAATGAAACGGTAAACGACTGGTCTGATTTATTAAATTTAATTTCAGTACTGAACAATACACCAGCAGCATCGCTTGAAGCATCACTGAACAATATTTTAAATTTAAATTCATGGTATAATGTATGGGCCGGAAATATTTTGTTCGCCAACCTGGACTCGTATCAGGGAAGCGGGCATAATTATTTTTTATATCACAATTCAACCACCAATAAATTTGAATGGATTGCATGGGATGTAAACGAGGCGTTTGGAAATTTTCAGCAGGGATTATCACTTCAGCAAATAAAAAATTTATCACCCGATTATCTTCCTTCTCCGTTTGGCAACCGACCGTTAGAAGAAAAGTTACTTGCAGATTGGAATATGAAATTGAATTACCACAATGCACTATATCAAATGCTGGTGAACGGTTTTGATACGACAAGCCTTTATCCTTTAATTGATAGCCTCGCAGATTGGATTCGGCCATCGGTATATGCTGATCCAAATAAATTTTTTACAAATGGAAATTTTGAAACCAATATTAATTTTGATTTGGGCAATATCCCCGCACTTAAACCATTTATACCAGCAAGAATCAATTCTATTATGGAGCAATTACTAGCAGAAGGTTATAATCCGCTAAATTCGTATGCATTGCCGGGCAATAATTCTGTATTAAATGTGTTTCCAAATCCAGGAAGCGAAATGGTAATGGTAAATTGTTCCGAAAATGAATTTTCAATATTCAGCATCGATGGAAAAATAGTAATGTCATTTGTTTCAATTAATGGAATGACTCAAATAGATATTTCTTCATTGGAGAATGGATTGTATTTTATTAAAAATGGAGCAGGTGCAGTAAATAAATTTATTGTCATGCATAAATAATTCAAATAAAAATATTAATAATAGGGGTATTATTTTTTCTTAAATTCATAATGAATTATAACACCATTTTCTTTTTCTGGAACAGAATCATTTTCTGTTAACGAATTTTCTTCATCCATCAAATCTTCTTCATTCATCCATTCAGGAACCGGGTCATTCGGTGGTCCTGAATTTCGATAATAAACAGCGAGGAAAGTACCGGTGAGAAAACCGGCAAGGTGTGCCTCCCAACTTACTCCATTTTCCAATGGATACATGCCCCATATTAAACCACCATATAAAAACAAAACGAGCATTGACATGGCAAGCATGTTTCGATTCTTTTTAAGAACGCCACTGAAAAAGGCAAAAAAAGCTAAGCCATATACAACTCCGCTTGCACCGATATGATAAACTTCTCTGCCAATTAGCCACACTCCAATTCCATCAAACAGCCAGACTAAAACCAGTGCTTTAAAATAAAATGCACGGTAGAAATAAAGAATCAGGAAACTCAAAACAAATAGTGGTATGGCATTGCTAAAAAAATGTCCGGCATCGCCATGAAGCAAGGGAGAAAAAATAATTCCGCGCAATCCGATTACGGTTCTGGGAAGTATACCAAACTCAAATGATTGTTCGTCAATGTCAAATGCCCAGGTAGTAAATTTTACTAAGCCGAATATCGCGGTAATTATAAATGCAATATATACACTTGCCCAAAATCGGTTTTTCTCATTTTTATTGTCGTCGTCAATGTAAAACTGTTCCATTTAAAAAAACATAGTTAGTTATTATTTGCAATTCAATTTAATAATTGTAGAAACATAATATCAGTTGTTGTTAAATTCGTGCCATGATCATTCCAACATACTTTCTGTCACTTCTCGCTATTCTATTTAATGCATCTGCTATAAAAACACGCGCTGATTTATTGATAATGAATGCACACATATACACGCTTTCGCCAAATAATAATGTTGCAGAGGCCATGGTGGTTGATAAAGGCAAAGTACTTTTTATTGGTACATCAGCTGATGCAGAGGCATTGTATTTAGCCGAAAAAAAAATAAGCATGGATGGTAAAAGTATTTTTCCCGGATTCATTGATGCACATTGTCATTTTTATGGTTATGGACAACAACTTAAACGGGCAAATTTAGTTGGAACCAAAAGCTGGCAGGAAGTAGTTAATAAATTGAAGGAGTTTTCTGGTGCAACAAATTCAGAATGGATTCAAGGAAGAGGTTGGGATCAAAATGATTGGGCGATCAAAGAATTTCCAACCAACGAACTATTAAATCAATTATATCCTGACCAACCTGTTTTTATTAAAAGAATTGACGGGCATGCTGCTATTGCAAATGATGCTGCAATAAAACTGGCGGGATTTTCTGTTTCTACAAAAATTACAGGTGGTGAGTTAATTATTAAAAATGGAAAATTAACAGGAGTGTTAATTGATAACGCAATGGATAGTTTGGAGAAAATTATTCCCTCAGCAACTGAAAAAGACAATATTGATTACCTGTTGGCTGCGCAGGCGAAGTGTTTCAGCGTTGGATTAACTACTGTATCAGACGCCGGTTTAGATAAAGTAGTTATAGATGCAATAGATTCATTGCAGCACCGAAAATTGTTAAAAATCAGAGTCTATGCAATGTTATCTGATAACGAGAAAAACAAGGAATATTATTTCAAACACGGGCCATATAAAACCGATAATCTAAGTGTTCGCTCCTTTAAATTTTATGTTGATGGTGCGCTTGGTTCGCGTGGTGCATTGTTAAAAAAACCGTATGCCGATCAGCCAAATCATATTGGTTTATTATTAAAACCGGTTGATTATTTTAAACGCAAATTTGCCGAATGTGAAGCAAATGGGTTTCAGGTTTGTTCACATTGCATAGGCGACTCAGCCAATAAATTAATTTTAGATTTATATGGAAAAATACTTGGTGGTCAAAACATGAAACGGTGGAGAATTGAACATGCACAAATTGTTTCACCCGAAGATTTATTCCTGTTTCATAATTACAATATAATTCCTTCTATTCAACCATGCTTTACAACCAGCGATATGTATTGGGCAAAAGATAGAGTGGGTGATGAACGAATGAAGGGAGCTTATAGTTGGAAATCATTGTTAGAAAAGGCCGGAATTGTGGCCTGTGGCAGCGACTTTCCGGTTGAAGATATTAATCCGCTTTTTGGATTTTATGCAGCCATAACTCGAATGGATCAAAAACTTTTTCCATCTGGTGGATTTATGCCTGATCAAAAACTTTCAAGAGTTGAAGCATTAAAAGGTATGACTGCTTGGGCGGCGTATGCAAATTTCAGCGAAGAAGAAGTTGGGAGTTTAACTGTTGGCAAATGGGCCGACTTTGTTGTGCTCAATAATGATATAATGACTGTTGCGGCAGAAGAAACTTTCAAAGCAAAAGTGCTGATGACTTTTGTGAATGGCGAAATGGTTTATCCGAATTGATACAAATACTATTTTCGAAAATATTTATTTCAATTAATTGAATTGTAAAAAAAATAAAAAATCCTTACTTGATTTTCAAGTAAGGATTTTGATTTTGTTTCAGTATGAATGGTTCAAAACACCATAAATCTTAAGAAGTTTTGAGATAGGAAAAAATTAAATAATTCCACTTAAGAATTAGGTGAGTCTATGAAACTCCAGATTCAATTTCGCTTTTTAACTTAAATTAATCAGGCAGTGATTTATAACACAACCACATAGCATTCTAAAATTGAGTATTTTACTTGCATCCCGCAACACACTTTATTTTCATGTCGGCTTCATCACTCTTGCGATGATATAACAAAACAGTCTCGTAGCGACCGTAAAAATCAATTTCAAAAAAACCTTCTTCCTTCCATGCAAGAAACTCAGCTTCGGTGTCAGATGATTCAGTTAACACCTCATCTGTTTTACATCCTGCTCCACTTATGATGTAATGTAAACTATCATTGAAAAAATATTCCAAAGCATGCTCGTGACCTGCCACATAATATACATCGGGATGATGATGCGCCTTGAGCAAACTGTCGAGTTGAACCGCAGTTTTTTGGTATGCAGGATAATTGACATTGGAATTGGCAAACCGTCGAACCAATTTCTCCCAGAAAATAAGTGGCAGTGAGTGATTTCCCTTTGCGTGAATGGGATGATGCGCAACCACAATGATTTTTTCCTTTTTTGCAGAGGCATCATTAAGCTGCGCTTTCAGGTCGTTATAAAATTTATTGAGCAATGCTGTATCTCTGTTATGCCGCATGTGTGATTCTTCAATGATTAATCGGTAGGTATCTATAAATATGATTCTTGTTTTGCCGCCATTAAAATCCAATGAGATGGGCCCCGGCTCTCCGTTCGATGGAAGAAATGTTTCTTCATTGTGATTCTTAA
>JAHEZG010000241.1 GCA_023251195.1 Chitinophagaceae bacterium
ACACAACAATGGCTGAATTACAAAGTGGCGACGACGGGCATAAAGGGAAGAAGAGGGGGGGGGTTCGCGCAAAAAAAATGTCGACAAGAATTGACATGACTCCAATGGTTGATCTTGGGTTTTTGCTGGTTACTTTTTTTATTCTGACAACAACCATGTCGAAGCCTAAAGCTATGCAGGTTGTAATGCCAGATAAAAAAGAAATTAAAGACACTACTAAAATTCGTGAATCAGAAGCAATGACAATTCTGTTAGGATCAAATGACAGGATATTTTATTACTACGGTCAAACACAACCAGTGGTTGAAGTAACTTATTTCAATAAGGTTCGAAAAATTATAAAGGATAAAAACGATGAGGTGCTCGCTTTGCAGAAAGTAAAGGGTTGGCAAACAAATGGAGCATATAATGGGGTTTATATTGGAATTAAACCTACCGATGATTCGAAGTATGAGAATCTGGTTAATATGTTGGATGAAATGAAAATTGTTGGTATAAAATCATATGCAATTATTGATGCCACTCAAGAAGAATTAGACATGTTGCCAAAATAATTTATGGAAATGATGAAGCAACATACTCTTTACCTAAATTTTTAAAACATGGAAGCAAAAGAATTTTTAACCGCAAGTTTTGACGACATGGTTTTCGAAGGGAGAAACAAATCGTATGGTGCATACGAACTCCGGAAAAACTATGATCGCTTTTTACTTTTGGCATTATTAATTGGCCTTGGACTTTATATTGTTGGTTTTACAACTCCTTATGTTTTATCTCTATTTAAATCTGCAGAAGTAGAAGTTGCTAAAAAGAAAATATCTTATACTGAATTATCAGAGCCACCACCTATAGATAAAAACACGCCGCCACCTCCACCTCCGAATCTTCCACCTCCTCCACCAAAAACTATAAAATTTACTCCTCCTGTTATCAAACCGGATGAAGAAGTTAAACAGGAAGATGTTCCACCGCCGGTTGAAGAATTGCAAAAAGTTGACCCAGGACCTACCACTGAAGTTGACCCGAATGCCAATGTGAATTTTAATGATGTAGCACCACCTGTGGTTGAAACCAAACAACAACCATTTATGTATGTGGAACAAATGCCTCAATTTCCTGGAGGAGAAAAGGCAATGACAGAATTCATAAATAAAAACATCCGGTATCCGAATGCGGCTCGCGAAAATAATATTGAAGGGAAAGTTGTGTTACAATTTGTTGTGAATCCCGATGGACAGATTTCAGATATAAAAGTATTGAGAGATATAGCCGGCGGATGCACTGAAGAAGCAAAAAGAGTGGTGAACCTTATGCCAAAGTGGGCACCCGGAAAACAAAATGGAAATGCTGTACCTGTCTATTTTAATCTCCCAGTAACTTTCAAACTCGGAAGCGGCGATTAATAAATTCTGACTTGAATAAAATTATACTATTTGCGCAGGCCCTGATGATTCTGATTTTCGTCGGGGCTTCTTTTTACCTGATTATTTTCCCTCCTGTTAAAATGGAACAATTCACCTCAACTCAGTATAGACTGTTCGGATGCGTTTTATTCTTGTATGCAATTTTCAGGGTTTACAAAGTTTATCATCAACATAAACAAGAATGAAAAGCAAGCTGTTTTTGTTTATTACTGCATTTCTAATAATGTCTTGTAATGGAAATACTAACGACAACAAAAAAATTATTGTTGGCGATACTCCAAATAGTGGTGAAATTTCAATTGCTGTTGACGAATCATTTCTCCCATTGCTGCAAGATGAAGTAGCCATATTTGAAAATGAAAATTTGAATTCGAAAATTAACTTGACAACTCTGGCTGAATCAAAAGGTGTTCAGGATTTTTTAGATAAAAAATACCGAGCAGTTATTACCACCCGAAAATTAACTGAAGATGAAATTAATTACGGCAAACAAAATGATTTAAATCCACTGCATTTTATCATTGCATTTGACGCGGTAGTAGTAATTGTGAATAAAGAGAATCAGGATTCAATTTATTCAGTTGATGAAATCAATAAAATATTTCAAGGGAAACCATCGAAAGAAATTTCTGTTGTATTTAATTCAAATGGGGCGGGTGAAATTCAATTTTTTAAAAATCTTTATCAGTTGAAAAGCCTTCCTGCTAATTTTTTTGCAACCAATAACTTAGCTGAATTGACACAATATGTATCTTCACACAAATCTGCTTTTGGTGTAATTGGTTTAAACAATTTGTTATACAATTCTGATTCGCTTACTGAAAAAGTGAAAGTTGTTTCAATATTAAATTCAAATGGAAATAAATATTCACCCACTGAAACAAATATCCGTTCAGGTTATTATCCCTTTCGCAGAGAAGTATATATTGTGTGCGGTGAATCGTGGCCGGGCTTGGGCACGGGCTTTGCAAAATTCATGACCACCGATATTGGACAAACAATCATAAAGCGAGCAGGCTTAATTCCTGCCAGGCTTTCTTTAAGAATGATAGAAGTAAAAAAAGATTTTTAAAACAGGATTATAAAAATGAAAAGTACACTTAAGATTATCGGAGCAGTTTGGATTTTTTTATTCGCATTAAACGCAACTGCCCAAACCATTGATGATGGAATAAAAGCAATGGACAATGAGAATTACGAAACCGCGAGAAGGATTTTACTTCATTACACTCAATCTAATTCTGCTGACGCAATGGGTTGGTACTTTCTGGGCAATGATTATTGTTTTCTTCAAAAAAATGATTCAGCCCGCATTGCATTTACTCAGGGAACCATAGTGAATCCTAAAGGAGCTGCATGTTTTGCAGGGCTTGGTAAAACCTATTTGAGTGAAAATAAATTTGCCGATGCACAAAAATATTTTGATCAAGCTAAAAGCCTGACTAATATTAACAAAGACCTGAACATTTCAATTTATCTTGCTGATGCCTATATTAATAATGAATATCCGGTAGCCGAAGAGGCTATCAGAATTTTGAAACAGGCAGAAAATATTTCAATTAAAGATGCACGACTTTATTCGTTAATGGGTGATGCGTATAAAATCTTAAATAAAGGAGGAGAAGCTGTTACTGCTTATGAACGAAGCGGCGAACTGAATTTAACCAATGCACGACCATTTGCCCGAGTTGGATTAATATGGAACCTGGCCCGAAATTATGGTCAGTCAAAAGCATCGTTTGAAAAAGCATTAAACATTGATCCGAATTTTGCTCCTGCTTACCGCGATTTTGCAGAGTTATATTTTAACACCGGACAATTTGATTTAGCCAAAGAAACTTTTGCTAAATACCTGGAGCTTGCTGATAAAAATGATGTTACACAATATCGTTATGCTCAGTTTTTATTTTTAACAAAGGACTATTCAAAATGCCTCCAGATTTTAAATCAACTTAAATCTAAAAATCCTTCTAACCTGAACCTTTTCAGATTGATTGCCTATTGTTCATACGAAACCGGTGATTTTACAAACGGGTTAATTGCCATTGAATATTATTTTAAAAATGCACCCGAGAAAAAAGTAATTGCTTCTGATTATGAATATTATGGTAAGCTTTTGTTGAAGGGGGGGAATGATTCACTTGGAGCTTTAAACATTGTTAAGGCAATTGAATTAGATAGTACTAAGGCTGATATGCTGGGCGATGTTGCAAAAATTTATTATGATAAAAAAGCCTATGGTAAAGCAGCGGAATATTATGATTTAAAAATAAAAAAGTCTGGAAAGCAGGTAATACAAGATTGGTTCTCGCTTGGACGGGCATATTATTTTGATTCAGCATTTGCATTGGCCGACTCATCGTTTAAGCACATAACACAATTAAGTCCTGCCTGGCCAATTGGTTATCAATGGAGAGCAAGAAGCAACTTGAATCTTGACAAAATGGATTCTACCGCTCAGGGATTTGCAGTTCCTTATTATTTATTGTTAGTTGAAAAAGCTACCATTGATTCTGCTTCAGCCGTTAAGTATGCAAAAGAACTTAAAGAAGCGTATCGATACCTTGGCGACTACAGTACATTAAAAGAAAATTATGAAGATGCACTTGGGTTTTATGAAAAATACCTGGTGTATGACCCTGAAAATGCTGATGTTAAAAAAACAATAGATGCAATTAAGGCAGCTAAAAAAGGAAATAAATCAAAGTAACTTTTCCTGAAAAAATAAAAATCTTTGTGATGAATATCATAGAGGGTTCTTTATATTAAATTTACTTTTATCAAAACAAATTTTTATGGCAGGAATTCTTTTCCCAACTGATTTTTCAAATTCATCAATGAACGCACTTGAATTTGCGGTTCAAATTGCAAAAAGAAACAATTTGCGAATCGTATTGTTTCATGCCTATCAATTGCATGTGATGGATACCAATATGCCATTACCCGAAATATCCATTGAAGCTATACAGGAAAATGTGATGACACAATTGGAAAACCTGAAAACAGAATTATTGAAAAGAGATAACTTGCATATTGAAACAGCTTCAGGCTTTGGTTTTACAACTGAAGCAATTTTGCAGGCGGCAGAAGATTTTGATATTGACTATGTGGTAATGGGAACCACAGGTGCTTCCGGTATTGGAAGATCAATTATGGGTAGTAACACAGCTGCTTGTATTGATAAAATAAATAAAACTGTTATTGCCATACCTGCTAACGCTCAGTTTCGCGGGTTTGATAAAATAATTTTTGCATCTGCCTTGCATCAGGAAGAAATCCCGGCACTTGAAAAACTAAATGAGTTGGTAAAACACTTTGGTGCAGAAGTGCATGTTGTGCATACTTACGCAAGTGATGATAAAATGCAGTTGTCATTATCTGTTTATCAGGAATTGGCTGATTCTAAATTAGGCAATGTGAAAACATTTTACCAGCAATTCAGTGGAAGTATTATTGAAGGAATTGAACAAGCAATTCGGTTGCAAAAAACAGATGCATTAGTTATGGTAACACACCACCGGGGGTTCTTTAAAAAATTATTTGACAGAAGCCTTACTAAGCAAATGATTTATCATACTGATGTGCCTTTAATTGCGTTTCATGCCTGATGGTTTTCGAAAAAGTCTTTGACCGTTTAGTCTTGAGTTTTTCAACTATAGTTCAGTGTTGTAATCGTAAATATCTTCGTAAAACAACAACACTCCATCTTTCACTTCACATAAATTATACCTGATATACAACGGTAATTTTTTACTTAAATCAATTTGTTTTTTTGTTTTAACTGCGAGCCAATGTCCAATACTATCGGCTGGATATTTTATTGAATCAGGAATAGAAATCTGGTAGGCAAGGTTAACAGCCTGTTCTACTCTTATGCAGCCATGTGACAATGCACGAAAATCTTTTTTAAATAAATTTCGGGTGTTGGTTTCGTGCAGATATATGCCATACTTACTGGGGAAATTAAATTTAACTACACCTAACGAATTATCAAGCCCTTCGCGTTGGCGCAAAATAAATGGAAAATAAGTTTTTGAATATTTCTTCCAATTAATTTCGGAAGCATCAATAACTGCTCTCGATGTATTTAATACCTCCATGTTTTGTTTTCTTAAATAGGAAGTATCATGTTGCAGGTGCGGTAAAATTTCTTTCGTGGCGATGCTGAAAGGAACCGTCCAAAACGGATATAAAATCAAGTAGCCGATTTTACTGTTTAGCACAGGCGTATTATGTTTTAATGAACCGCAAATAATTTTTGACTCAAGCCTGAGGGTGTCATTCTGATAATAATATAAATTGAATGCCGGCAGGTTTACAAAAATATAACAGCCAGGAAAAGTATCGGGCTCAGCACGCCACTGATCTAGTGTATGGTTAAGTTGAATTATTCTTTCTGTAGGCGAAATATTCATGGCTTTCAAAGTTCTTTTACCGGGAATTCCATCGGCAAACAAACCGTGTTTTTTCTGAAATGATTTTATCGCAGTTGCAAGTTTCAGTGAATCGGATTTTTGAAGTGAACTATCGAAGTCACAGCTTTCAATCAATCTTATTTTTAGAAGCGACTTAAAGAATATTGAATTTGATGGGGTATCTGGAATTTT
>JAHEZG010000242.1 GCA_023251195.1 Chitinophagaceae bacterium
TATCAACTCGGCTGTAATCCGTGCCGAACTGTGGAACTTGTGATTGAGAGGTGTAACAGCCGACTATAAGTCGTATCATTTTATTGCATTCGGCAACATGCCGAACTTAACGGGGGAACAACAGAGAAAGCGCCGAACAGTTTTTTTTCTAAATTGTTCTAATATTTATTGTCTTATTTATCATGTCAAATTCAAATAAATATGTTTTGTTAGGAAAAATTTCTAAGGCTTTTCTTATATTTCCTGGAATTCCGATAAAGTTAGCATCTCTTCTATATCCAGAAAAATGAACAGTACTATAAAACATATGGTTTTTTGAAATTATAAATTGCTCCCCTACTGGAATATCAATTAAAAAATATCTGAAAATAGTCGGAAAAATTACTGGAAATATTTCATGATCTTGCTTGATTTTTATTTCATTTATCTTAGTTTTTTCTTTTATTCCATTTCTATAATTATAAACTACCTGAGCATTTAGAAATTTTATAACCTTTAGGTATAATTTAAAAACTTGTAAAGGAGGTTTGGTAATAGCCAGTGTATCCTTCTGTTCTTTTTTTTCAAAAACATTTATTTCATTCTTTAATTTATTTTTATCTTCTTTTGAAAGTTCTTTATCTGAAGATTTTAAAGTTTGAATTAATTTTTCAAGAAACATAGTATAACCATTTCCAATCATTATTAAATTATTACCTGATACTTGAACAGCTACATTACTTAAATCGCCATATAATAATCCAATTAAATCTTTTGGCATTTCACATTCTCTATATTTTATTGGGATTATTTTTTTTAAAACTGAAGCGTCTTTTAAAAGATTTGCTTTACTTAATTCAAGTCTAACCCACTCAGAAGAAACAGAGTTAGGAGATAGAATTATTATAAAATGGGTTGATTCATTAATAGCAGATTCCAATTTTTGAATTAAGCTATCACCTATTTCAAGTTGGTCTTCATCAAGCCAACAATCTATCCCATTTGCAACTAAATCATCTTTTAAAGTTCTTACAAATTTTTTGTCGTCGCTGCTATGAGAAATAAATACTTTCATAAATTATTTTAATTTTATTTTATCAATCAATTTCATTTATAATCCCTGAGTTTTACCCACTCTCCTGATGAATTTTTGATTATCCAAAAATTCCATCCATTAACTGTTTGTCTGTCGACAATTATTTTTGCTGCTGCTGTTGGCGTTGAATATGTTTTTCCTTTGAATGAAATAGAACCTGCCGGAGTAATGATTGCTTTATACTCTTTGCCCTTATATGTTTTATAAATTGGAGTTCGCCTTTCAACTAAACCTTTTAAAGCTCCTTTATTTCCTTTAACTGATTTGCTCTTTGCTGTTCGACCCGAAATTAATTCGCGTATCTCTTCTTTATGTTTCAGTTTAATAAGTGACTCTAAATTCTTAACTAATTTTTTTGAATCTCTTCCGCGAGGTTTTGCTCTGTTACCTACCGGTGCTGCAATACGAATTAATAATGATTCAATATCACCAATGTATTCTGATCTTTTTATTAAGTATAAACTGAAATGAGTCCATTGAGAATCATGCCTGTCCTTTAAATGCTGATGCACACGCCGTTTTAAATCAGATGCACGACCTACATAGTATAATTCATTATCATCATATAAGGCATAAATACCAGATGAATCACTTATCAGTTTTGTTATTATTTCTGCATGGTCTCTGAAAAGATTTCTCGAAATGTATTCGAGCGATTCATTGAATATACTTTGCTTGAATTTTGGTTTCATTTTCTATCTATTTTTTTATCACTTCATTTCCATGAAGCTGACCGCCTTCTTTTTTAAGTACCTGCAATACTGCATGAGCAGTTTTCGCAGCAGATTGTCTTGATTTACCTAAGGGTTTCATTTTATATTTTTAGTTAAGATTATTATCAACCGTACTCAATAACATATCTTGCACAACAGATTTATTCATGTTTCACAAGTTTAAATTCACTATTGTCAAGTATTAGAATAAAGTCTCCACCTATTGGTGACAAACCTCCTTTAATTTCTCCATCATTATAAAGCAATGAAATAGGGTCCATAAATGTGTATGAAATAGCATCGTAGTTATCATTGTAGAGCCCGTCTTTGCTAAATGGATAATTGTTAAACATTTCTTTATTATAAACTGGTTGAATTGCCTTTATTAAAGCCTTTTCAGCATCAAGGAATACTTTTTCTTGTTCAGGGTAATTATCACCATGTAAAGCAGCAACCATATCTTTTGCGTTAGCTTCTTCTCCGAATGATTGAATTTGTAAATTATCTTGAAATTCAAAAGGAAGAATTACAATTTCATTTGCTGGTAGTTGTTTTTCAGTAACAGGCGATTCTAATGAAATTATGTCTTGAAATGTTGAATGCCCTGTTAGTCGTTTTAAAATACTCTGCTTTGTCGCTTTCCCCACATAATGAACTTTATATTTCGTAAAGGATTTAAAATCACCTATTATTTCACACTCAATGTCTCCTTTCCACCAATTTTGAAGAAGTTTTTCGGGTGAAAACCAAATCAAAAATTCATTTCCTTGTTCTTGATGCTTTGCAAGTGAAAATCCATGGATGTTATTAAAAGGTAGTGTATCCTGTTTGATTGACTTGTCAAGATAATTAATGGCAACCGCAATAGTGTCTTTGTCCGACGAACCAACTATGGGTTGAATCAAAGGTAGTTTACATGTCAAAATATTTGGATTGCCTTTTTGATGAATGTCAAAGTTTAATTGATATTGGTCTAAGTTGGGTACAACATTTTCGAATGTAATCACAGGTCGCTGGGCGATTACATATAGGCTTGCTTTTTCAAGTGCTATTTCAATCAAATTATCGTCCTTGACAATTGCGAATTCATATGCTGTCAATGGAGCATAAGCTAATTCAAGTTGATTTAATAGACTCTTTCGATTCATGGTTACAATTTTTGAAGAATAGTCTCATTATAGAAATTTCTTAATTCTTCTTTAAAATTATCTGGTCTTCGATCATATGTAATAAGTTCCAAATTTTCTAATTTGTACAACACACTTGTATAAGTAGTATTAAAATGCTGAGAAAGATAATTAGTAATTTGCTTAAAATCTTGCCTATTTATTGGTTGATCATCTAAATAAATGTGTCCATATTTACTTATTCCTAAAGATTTTTGAACTAAAATTAATCTAGTATAAAATGAATTTGATGGTAAAATAAATGATGAGGCAAATTCATTTGCTTGCCATTCAATCCAATTTTTATAATTATTCAATAAATATTTATCAGCAAGAAAATCATATTCAGCATCTTCAAATATATCATAGACTTGTTGATTAATTCTTAAGTTTCTATGTAAAATAAAATGACCCAACTCATGGGCAAGTAAAAATGAAAATCTTTCAGTGTTAACTACATTTTTACTTATTTTGATGATATTCTCGGTAACATCGAAGTATCCATGAATTTGCTTTCCGTTTGTCGCATGTAGCTCATTCTCAAATTCAAATTTTAAATTGTATTTGAATTTAAAATATTCAATTGTTTTATTGATTGGTGTTTGTAGAGTATATTTTAAAATTTCATCGTCGATTTCATTAATAATTCCGATTACAATGTCTTCAATATTTTTTCTGCTGTATTTTTTTAACCCCTCTACTCGATTGAGATCAAATACGCTAAATAAAAATGCTTCAATCTCTTTTTCTTCATTTGTAATTTGAATATTTTTTCTTTCAGTTTTATGAAGTTTAATAGAAAGTTCATTTTCAGGTGTAACTTCAATTAGCATAATTCCTGCCTTCTTGGCAATTTCTATAGCTCCATCTTGAAATGAATTATTTGAAATGAAAACTCCCTTTATGAAATATCCTAAATCTGCTATCTGACTAACTTTAGATAAAAATTCTTCAATGTCATCAACAGGAACTTTTTTGGAGGAATAATTTTTACATTCTATTAAATACAGAATAGAAAGTCTCTCAGCGTCTGGTGGCCAAATTTCTATTGATAAATCAAAAACTATTTCTTTATTTCTAAGCCTTGAAAAATAACCCTTCTTCAAAAATACTTTTGAGAATTTTGGAGAGATACCAAACTTGTCATCATCAATTGCCTTCCTAATTAATTCATAGGAATTTTTTTCAAATAAATCTCCTTTCAATACAGTATTCATAACAAGTCTTTTTATGCCTATGTATCTGTAAATATTTTTGCTTTACAAAATACTTTAATTCCCTAAACAAAAAACTTCTGTTTCGTATTTCATCACCTGATTTTATTTCCTTTTTTTCTTCCCCTTTCCTTCCCCCGCAAACATCCCTGCAGTATATTTTTCATACAACTCAAAAAGAAATTCTATTCTTTTTGTTTCTGATTTTGTAATTCTAGTCAGTATGATAATACCAATCATCATCGGCTTCTTTTTGTAACCATTCAGCATGTTTTTGCTCAGCAGTTTTACTGATTGGTCTTGCTTTAAAAATTAATGTTATCGCTTCAACAATATCCTTTAAGAAATTCAACTGTTCAAGCTTCTTATCTTTTCCAAATCTCCAATTTAAATATTTTTTGAATTCACTTTTTGATTTAATTTCTTTTAGTTCAAATAATATCTCCTTAATAGAAACAGTTTTGGAATTCTCTTGAATTTCTTCAATGGTAATAATATTCAATGCTGAAATGATCCTGATATTTACCTCGGATCGATTCATTCTATTTTCTTTCATATTCGTTTATTTTTTTTCTTCCCCTTCCCTTCCCCTGCAAACATCCCCGCAGTATATTTTTCATACAACTCAAAAAGAAATTCTATTCTTTTTGTTTCGGTGGTGAATGGTTGTGAGCGGTAACTTAAATCTACTGCTTTGTCTAATTCGTTGTGTGCTTTTACCAATGCCGGAGGCATTGTTAAAGGGTCGTACAAATCAGCCAACTCTTTCGAAAAAGCAATTGCTCGGTCTTTTATCTCGTTCCAGCTTAGAGCCATAGAATATTTGTTGCGCCAATGTAATTGATAAGTTAAAAGTGAAAAGAGAAAAACTGAATAATTTATTAATTGTCAAATTCCTGTAAAAACACTTGCTTCAGCACACAATAAAACAGAATAACTGTGCGTTAACTTAGTAATAACCAACCCCTTTGCCTGCAACGGAAAATCGCTATGGGAAAGCGAAACAAACCACTCACTCCAAACAGCCAATCACCTTTCACAACCAAACTTCCACCTCGCGTTCACGCATTTCTTCCGGTCGGCGGCAACCGGGATTAATTCTCCAACGCAAAATCACTTTACGGAAGCAACCGGTCACCTTTTGCAGCCGCACTTGCAACTTTCGGCTGCAATCGGGAATTTTTTTTGTCCGCTACGGCACAATTCACACAGTACTTTCTTCTTTTCGCATGCGCACTGGAACAATTGGTAAGCGTAAGGAGAAGAGTTGCCAACGATCATGCACCTTTTACTTCCGCATTTCAACCTGTAACGCCCGCACGGAAACTTTTTGCATGCGAAGTTTTTCTTTGCGCCCGCGCTCCTAACTTTTTAATTTCTTCCTTATTTTCCTGTACGGCAGCGTATAACAGTATTCTTTATTAACTTTTTAATTTTTTTAAATGTCAATGGTGCCGCTCACTCAAATCGCAAAGACTACGGTGAAGGATTTATAATCGGGACAGAAAATGTATTTCCGCGTGCGTACCAACAATCAGAAAACCGGCTTCGGCGACTGGAGCGCTGCCGTGGTGATAATAGTGGTTTGAGGTTAGTGAACAGTAATCGGTGAACAGTGAACAGTCTGTTTACAGATCACAGTTCACCGATTACTAAAGAAAAGCTGCTCTCTTTAAAAAGGGGGTGGCTTTTTTGTGCTGATTTTTAACTATCAGCCTCCACAAAGTACATATCAATCTCTCCCTTATTCTTCGCTTGAATTTTTCCGCGGTGTGTGCATGTGAATTTTTCTTTTACTAATTCATAAGTGCTTCCGCTGATGTTTACTTTTCCGGCTTCTGAATTTTGTTCCA